>JALYLK010000027.1 GCA_030774275.1 Actinomycetota bacterium | reverse complement strand
GGCATATGGAGCCGGAGCACCTCCTGCCTCTCCCGGAGGGCGCTCCTTCTAAAGCCGCAGCGGAACGGGCGCCACGCTCCGGCTCCACCTAAGTCACCAAGGCGCGGGACTAAGTCACCAAGGCGCGGGACGTTTTTACGTTTAGGCGGCGCTGTCGCGGCTACCCTCGCGCTAAGGGGCCGAGCGGAGATCTCGGGGAGAGGAGCTCGACTGTGGTCGCTCGGCTCCGCCTAGCGATTGCTCGCAGTGTCCGTTTCGGCCATCTCGAAGGCTGCGCTTAGGCGACGTAGCCTGACCCTCGGGCCGGGAACCGCGGAAGCGCTCGGCGTTCGGTAGCCGCCCGGCCCCAAAAACAGTTCGCTAGGTATCGGATTACGGCATCCGGCTGGGTCACTAGGGTTGTACGCGCAGGACCGATCTCACCCTTGGAGGTGAGGGTAGGCCCTGCTTCTCGACTACGGTTGTCGGGCAGGGGGTCGGATGATCCCCTGCGGGTCATATCGAGTCGCCTGCCGGAGGAGGATCGGGTCGAGGAGATCGAAGGCCGCGTCGAGTCCGTACTTCGTCTTCGATGGGATTGGACGTTCCTTTCTAAGTAGGGCGTAGGCGCAAAAGTCGGCGAGCTGGATGAAGTACGAGCGTTGCGAGACTTTGAAGATCGGATCTTCCAGGATCAGTTCAACGGGGATGTTCCTCGTCGCCGTTCCTTCGGGCCATTCCCCCAGCATGCTCGGGATTGGGTTAAAGACCCCCATGCGACGCAATAGGCGCGTGTAGGCGGCCTCTTTGCCCTCGTCGCAAATCAACATGGCATGGCCGTTCCACGCGCGCATCGTGCGGTTGATCCTGTTGGCCATGAACTCAAAGACCCGCTCGTCATCGTTGGCGGTTGAGCACGCGTTAGCTAGGTGTACGTCGGGTAGGCCGGCCACGAGCGATAGCGCCTCCTTGAAAATCTGACAGCGGCGGTACTTCGTGACGACTTTGTCGCTGATTCGCCCGCGACCCGAGACGAGCTTCCATGCATGGAGTTCTTTGCGGACGAAGATCCCGTCCGAAGTCTTCAATCCCCGACGGAAGGTTCGCACCTGCTCGAAGCACTCGCGCCAGCGTTCGGCCGGAATCAAGAGTGCCGAGAAGACGCAGAGCTGCTCATCACGGGAGTCATCGAGATACACCAGGTGCATCAGTTGTCTGACAATAGGCGTCGACGCGCCGGGGTCCCGAACCTACCTCGATCGTTCCACGGTCCCTCACGGGCGCCCCGTTCTCCGAGGTAGGCACCCAGGTAAGCACCACACGCGCATTCCCGGTACCGCCGACACGTCTGACTCGCACGGTTGAGCCAAATCCGCTCAACCAAAACCCCTTGAGAGGCGCATACGGGATTCGAACCCGTGCCGCCGCCGTGAGAGGGCGGTGTCCTAGGCCACTAGACGAATGCGCCCGGCGACGCGGAAGTCTAGCGACCAAAGCGCTGGATCCCGCGTCAAGACTGCGGGGCTAGGATTCGAACCTAGACTACTCGGTCCAGAGCCGAGCGTCCTACCATTAGACGACCCCGCAAGGGGCCTCGATTGTAGCCACTAGGTTTCGAGGCGGTAGGTCGGCAGCAGGAGCTTTTCGGCCTCGCCTTCGATGTGCGCGATCACGTCGACGTAGGGCTCGAGCCCTGATCCTCTCAGCTTCGCGCCCAGCAGCTCGTCGACCTGGTAGATGCCGGAGGAGTTGTTCATCGTGATCTCGATCCCGATCGGACGCTCGACGCCGTCCGTGATCGTGACATCGTCGATCGCGGCCGCCGACAGGGAGTGAATCGACACCCGCCCACGCTCGAAGGGGATCCGCGAGCGACCCTTCGCCATGTCGAGCGCGTCGGCGACTCTGACGATCCCCGCCTCCAGCGTCAGCGGCCTGCCGTACTCGCGGTGGCTCGTGATGGCGTGCAGGACCTCCGAGGCAATGACGGTCAGCTCGGGCTCCTCGTAGAGGCCCTTCAAGAGCTCCCGTTGCTTCGGTTCGGCCAGAAAGAGGCTGAAGTCCTCGTGTCCGTCACGGTGAACTGCCATCCCGATGCAGTGGAGCAGGGCGCCCAGCGTGACGACGATCTCCGCATCGTCGCGCTCGAACCCGTAGTCGGTGACGACCGAGGGCTCGACGCCGTGCTTCGTCAGCTGGCGCAGGAGCTTCAGTGCGATGTTCGCGACGATCTGGACGTGGACCCATGAGTGGTCGTTGATCTGCATCCGCGCCACCGCGTTCACGTTCGCGACGTGCCACCAGGCCTTCAGCTGCTTGTCCTTGTTGACGCGGTCGAGCAGGGTGCGAAGCTTGCGGTTCCCTCGCGCGGGAACCTTGAGCCGCATCCGCTCCACGGCCTGGGAGGGCGTGAGGCGGGTGTCTTGCTCGGCCTCCTCCGAGACCGGTTGCTCGATCCGTTCTTCAGTTTGCTTGTCGAGTGCCATCAGGCGACCTCCGAAGCCCAGTCCCCATAGAGTGACGTGTACAGGCCACGTTCTTGCATCAGCTCGTCATGGCTGCCCTGCTCGACGATCCGGCCATGCTCGAGCACGACGATCAAGTCGGCGTCACGGATCGTCGAGAGCCGGTGGGCGATGATGAACGCGGTTCGCCCTGCGAGGAGCAGCCGTAGCGCTCGCTCGATCTTCCGTTCCGTGCCGATGTCGACCGACGAGGTCGCCTCGTCGAGGATCAGTATCCCCGGATCGGCAAGCAACGCGCGTGCAAGCGCGATGAGTTGGCGCTGGCCGAGCGATAGGCGGCTGCCGCGTTCCTGCACCTCGGTCTCGTAGCCGTCTTCCAGCCGCAGGATGAACTCGTGCGCCCCGACGGCCTCGGCTGCCTGCACGATCTCCTCGCCCGAGGCGTCGGGTCGTCCGAAGGCGATGTTCTCTGCAACCGTGCCCGCGAACAGAAAGCCCTCCTGCGGAACGATCCCCAGCTGGTGTCGGAGGGATGCTTGCGTGACCTGGCGCAGGTCGATCCCGTCGATCGTGATCCGGCCGTCGCGAGGGTCGTAGAACCGGGCCAGTAGCTTCGCGATGGTCGACTTGCCGGCGCCGGTATGGCCGACCAGCGCCACCGTTGTGCCTGCGGGAACGTCGAGATCGAGATCGTGCAGGACATCGGGTCCGCCGCCGTACCCGAACCTCACGTGCTCGAACCGGACGTGCCCCTTGACCGGTGGCAGCTCGCCGGCCCCCGGCTCGTCCACTACCTCCGGTTCTTCGTCGAGCACGTCCATGATCTTGTCGAGCGCCGCTGTCGCGGAGAGGAAGGTGCTGTAGAGCTGAGAGAGCTGCTGCACCGGGTCGAAGAAGTTCTGCACGTAGAGCAGGAAGGCGAACAGGGTTCCGAGCGTGATCGCACCCTGGAAGTAGAGGTGGCCGCCGTAACCGAGCACCACCGCGAGCGCGACTGACGAGACGAGGTCGACGAACGGGAAGTAGAGCGCGTTCAGGACGACCGTCCGCATGTTCGCTTCCCTGTAGCCGTCGGCGACCTCCCGAAAATGGGCAATGTTGCGGTCCTCGCGGGTGAAGGCCTGGACGATCCTCATCCCTGCGATGTCCTCGGCCAGCGTCGCCGTAACGAGCCCGAGCCTCTCGCGCACCGCCGCATAGGCGCGGGAGGAGTGGATGCGGAAGAGGATCGTGCCCACGCTCATGATCGGGATCACGGCGAGCGTTGCGAGAGCCAATCGCCAGTCGAGGATGAAGAGCAGGATCGCGGTGCCGATCAGCGTGAGCGTGCTCTGAACGAGCGTGGTAACGCCGTCGGTGACGAGCTGGTCGAGCGCTTCGACGTCATTCGTCAGGCGGCTGATGATCACACCGGCGCGGTTGCGCTCGAAGAAGCCGAGCGAGAGCCGCTGCAGGTGTCCGAAGAGCTTGATCCGAAGGTCGGCCAGGATGCGTTCGCCGACCCAGCCGGTCAGGTAGGTCTGCACGTAGCTCATGCCCCAGTTCGCGAGTCCCGCGAGCAGGAAGGCCACGACGATCCACCAGAGCGTTCTGAGATTGTTCTGGGTGATGCCGTCGTCGATCGCGTACTTCGCCAGGAGCGGCGGGGCGAGCGCCGTCGCGGTCGCCAACAACAGTGAGAAGATCGAGAAGATCGTCCGCGTCCGGTAGGGCGCGGTCAGGCGCGCGAGGGTCGCAAGCCGCCGGCGCGTCCGGTGCCAGGACCAGTCGTCGACCTCGGCCCCGCGCTGCATCGTCAGGTGACTACCAGGTTGCCAGACTCTCATTGCGCGCGACCCTTTGTTTGTTCACGCGCGCGTCCCCGCCCGGGTGGTGGAGAGGTCCACCCGCCACCCGCGGTGAGCGTATCGCGGAGATGCGCACGTGTCTGTGCCGGCTTGGCGCCGAAGCTGTGAATCATGCGACCTCCGCCTCTTCCGCTTCCTCGATCACGGCACGCGCCTCGACCGCGTCTGCGAACTGGCGCTCCAACAGGCCGTGCTCGTAGATGTCGCGGTACACCTGGCTCGTCTCCAGCAAATCGTCGTGGGTGCCGCGCGCGGCGATGCGCCCGTCGTCGACGACCACGATCTCATCCGCCAGCGAGATCGTCGACAGGCGGTGCGCGATGATCAGCGTCGTCCGCCCTTTCATCGCCTCCCGCAGGCCGAGTCGGATGCGCGCCTCGGTGCTGGCATCAACGGATGCGGTCGCGTCGTCGAGGATGAGGATCCGAGGATCGACGGCGATCGCGCGGGCGATGGCGAGCCGCTGCCGCTGGCCGCCGGAGAGCGTGATCCCGCGCTCCCCGATGATCGTGTCGTACCTCTCCGGCAGCCGCTCGACGAACTCGTGCGCCTGAGCCAGCTGTGCGACCTGCTCGACCTCCTCGTCGGTCAGGTGCGGAGCTCCAAACGTGATGTTCTCGCGCACGGTGGCCGAGAAGAGGAAGGTGTCCTGCGAGATCACCCCGACCTCGCTGCGAAGCGAGCGGAGCTTGACGTCACGGACGTCGGCGCCGTCGATCGTCAGGCGCCCTCGGGTCACGTCGTAGAAACGCGGGACCAGCGAGGTCAGCGTCGTCTTGCCGGCGCCGGTGTGTCCGATCAGCGCGATCGTTCGGCCCGGCGGGACATCGAGATCGATCTCCTCGAGCACCGGCCGGCCCGGCATGTACTCGAAGTCCACTCCCTCGAACCGGATGTGCCCGCCCCCGTTTGGGAGCTCGCCGGCGCCGGGCCGGTCGGCCACCTCCTCGTGCTCGTCCATGACCTGGAAGATGCGCTCGCCCGAGGCGGTCGCCCGCTGGGCCTGGCCGATCCACATACCGAGCGAGCGGAGCGGCATCACGAGCATCCCGAGGTAGAGGTTGAACGCCACGAAGCCCCCGACCGTGAGCTCGCCGCTCGTCACCATGCGGGCGCCGACCAGCAGCACCGCGGCCTGGGCGACGAGGGGCACCCACGAGATGAGGGGGACGTAGAAGGCGCGCTGGCGGTTGGCTCGAATGGTTTCGTCGAAGAGCGTCTCGGTGCGGCGCCGGAACTTCGCTTGTTCGCTCGGCTCCTGCGCGAAGGACTTGACGACGTGGACGCCGACGATGTTCTCCTCGGCGACAGTGGCGACGTCGGCGAGCTTCTGCTGAACCTCGCGCAGGGTTGGGTGGGAAACGTGGCTGTATCGGTAGCCGAGCACGACGAGCACCGGGGTGATCGCAAGCGAAATCAGCGCTAGCTTCCACTGGAAGACGAGCAGCACCGCCGTGACGAAGACGACGGTCAGCATGTTCTGGAAGAAGAAGATCAGGCCGTAGCCCAGGAAAAAGCGCACGCCCTGGAGATCAACCGTCGCGCGGGACATCAACTGCCCTGTCTGGTGCCGGTCGTAGAACCCGAAAGACAGGCGGACCAGGTGTGAATACAGACCTTGCCGCAGGTCCATCTCGACCGAAAGCGCCTGCTTTCCCGAGATCATCCTGCGTCCGTACATGAGCAGCGCCCGCACAAGCCCGATCACCACGATTGCGCCGACGTAGAGCCACAACTTGTGCGAGTCATTCGGCTTGAGGGCGTTATCGATGACGTTCTTGGTCACCCAGACAAGTGCGATTCCTCCGGCCTGATAGCCGATTGCGAGGACGATAGAGACGGCCAGAGACGCCTTGTACGGACTCAGGAAGCCGAGCAGCCGCTTGAAGGTCTGCCGGTAGCGCGGGATTTCGGCCATCCTTGGAATCTAGCCGCCTTCATGTGTTCCGCCGAGTTGCGCCAGCTCCTCGTGGATCAGCGCGGCGGCGGTTCCCACTCGCTGCCGGTTTGCAGGGGAATTCAGCCAGCCGCTCGCTCCGGAGGGGTGCGGGAGGGGAATCGCGACGGCGCCGTCGCGGTCGTAACGGCGGCCGACACACTCGGTGACGCTTTTCAGGCCGAGCAAGCGCCGAGCAGCCAGGCCGCCGACCGGGACGATCAGCCTCGGCCGCATCAGCCGAAGTTCCCACTCCCACCAGACTGAGCAGAGCTCCTGCTCGCGCGGAGTCGGTGTGCGGTCGCCTCGTCCCGACTGCGCCCTGCCTGGGTAGCAGCGGGTGACCGACGCGCAATAGAACGTTCCGTAGAACTCGTCTTCTTCGAGTTCGAGCCAACGACGCAGGGTCCGTCCGGCCCGCCCACGCCACGGTCGGCCTTCCTCCGCCTCCACTACACCGGGTGCCTGGCCGAACATGTAGGCGCGCTGGCCCTCGTAGGGCTGGACGACCGGCGGCGACTCGAGCAGGTAACCGGCTTCGCTGCACGCGCGGCAGGTGCGATTGTCGCGCTGAAGCGACCGCAGCGAGCGATAGTGGGAGCGCCTGTGTGTCATCCCGGCGCGGTGTGCTCGGTCATGCCCGGACGGTGACGAACCAGCGGCCCGCAAACAGGGTGCGGCCTCCACCGAGCTCCTCGGCGAGCTCTTCCGCCGCGAAGAAGCGCTTGTACACCTGCCAGCGCGAGCCGTCGGTCAGGATCCGCTCCTGCCACTCGACCGGTTGGACGTCGTCGGTGAGCGCGGAGTCGACGACGACGAGCTCAGGCGCCACACGACGTGCCTCGCGGAGGAAAACGCTGCGCTCCGGCTCCTCGAGGTGGCCGTAGAAGAAGCTCGTGAAGACCCGTTCGAGCGCGTTGTCCTCGAACGGCAGGTCGAGTGCGTCGGCGCGCACGAACTCGACGTCCGGGAGCTTGTCGGCCGCGAGCTCGAGCATCGACTCACTTTGGTCGAGGCCGGTGATCTCACCTGGGAGATGCCGGGTCACGAAGCCGGTTCCGCAGGCGACGTCGAGCGTCCGGGCCGGAGCCAGGGCTTCGAGAGTCCGGGTGAGAGCGGCCCTCTCCACGTCCCAACCCGGTCGGGGGCGATCCGTGAACAGGCCAGTTCCTCGCCACCAGTCGTCGTACTCCGGCGCGCGCCGTTCGTAGTAGGCCTTCACGCGGTCCTAGACTACGCGCGTGCATTTGCCGCTCCAGTCGGTGCCGAACTTCTCGGAGGGGCGCGACCAGGCGACGCTGGACGCGCTGGCGAGCAGTCTTTCCGTGCATGCGCGGCTGCTCGATGTTCATGCCGATGCGGACCACAACCGCTCCGTCTTCACGGTCGTCGCCGGTGAGGACGACCTGGTCGAGGCGTTGCTGGCCGGGATTGTCTGCGCGCGAGAGCGGATCGACCTACGGCGACACGAAGGTGCCCATCCGCGTGTCGGCGCCGCGGATGTCGTGCCCGTGGTTCCGATCCGTCCACGGGACATGGAACGAGCCAGACGGGTCGCCTTCGGCTTGGCCGAGAGGATCGGCGACGAGGTTGCGCTGCCGGTGTTCCTCTACGGCGAGCTTGCACCCGGCCTCGGGCCGGCCTACTTCCGGACCGGCGGCCTTGACGGGCTGCGCCGGCGCGTGGAGTCGGGAGCGCTCACGCCGGATTTCGGGCCTGACCGGCTCGACGATCGTTGGGGTGCCGTGCTTGTTGGGGCGCGTCGACCGCTGATCGCGCTGAACGTCAACCTGCGCGGCGAGCTCGCGTCGGCTCGGGAGATCGCCTCGGTCGTCCGCGAGCGCGACGGTGGCTTTCCGGGCGTGCGCGCCCTCGGCTTCGAGCTGCCGCGGGCCGGGCTCGTTCAGGTGAGCATGAACGTCGAGGATTGGGAGGCCGCGGGTCTCTACGAGCTCATCGCGACGATCGAGCGCGAAGCGGCGACGCGCGGGGTAGAGGTCGTCGGCGCCGAGCTCGTCGGCCTGATGCCGGGCGGAGCCGCCGCTGCGGCTGCAGGAGCCGCTCTCCGAATCGATGGGTTCGACGCCTCCCGGGTCCTGGAGCTCCGGCTGCTCGAAGGGCGTGAAACGGATCTCGATTAGAGACTCAAAAG
>JALYLK010000026.1 GCA_030774275.1 Actinomycetota bacterium | reverse complement strand
GCGGTCACCGAGGCGCACGGCGGCACCGCGACGATCGGCCATGGCGCGGCCGTCTCGATCTGCATACCGGGCCGGCGAGAGACTTAGACTCGCCGTGTGGCCTCCTGTCCCGCCTGCGGTAAGGAGCTCCCCGGCGAGTTCCCGTTCTGCCCGTTCTGCGGCGCTGCGCTAGCCGCCGCTTCGGAAGCCCGCGAGCAGCGCAAGGTCGTCACTGTCCTTTTCTGCGACGTGACCGGCTCGACCGAGCTGGGCGAGAAGCTGGATCCGGAGACGCTGCGAGCTCTGCTAGCCCGGTACTTCGACCAGATGAAGGCGATCATCGAGCGACACGGCGGGTCGGTCGAGAAGTTCATCGGGGATGCCGTGATGGCGGTCTTCGGCGTGCCTGTCGTTCACGAGGACGACGCGCTGAGAGCCCTTCGAGCGGCCGCCGAAATGCGCGACGCCTTTCCCGATCTCGGCTTCCAGGGGCGAATCGGCGTGACGACCGGCGAGGTCGTCACGGGCACTGAAGAGCGGCTTGCGACCGGTGACGCTCTCAACGTTGCGGCGCGCCTCGAGCAGGCCGCCCAACCTGGCGAGATCCTGTTGGGAGAGGAGACCTACCGCCTCACGCGAGACGCGGTCGACGTCGAGGAGCTCGCCCCGCTCGCCCTCAAGGGCAAGGCCGAGGCCGTCTTGGCTTATCGCCTCGTAGCCGTTCGCGGCGACGAGGCCGTCGCTCGGCACCTGGACACGCCGATGGTCGGGCGCAATACGGAGCTCCGCCGCCTTCGCGACGCCTACAACCAAGCGAACCGTGACCGGTCCTGCCAGCTGTTCACAATCCTCGGGCCCGCGGGCGTGGGCAAGTCCCGGCTGGCGTTCGAGTTCCTGACTTCGCTCGAAGATGCGCTGGTCGTTCGCGGCCGCTGCCTCCCGTACGGCGAGGGGATCACCTACTGGCCGGTCGTCGAGGTCGTCAAGCAACTGCCAGCGAGCGCGAACGGCGCGAACGGCGCCGACTTGATCGCCTCGTTGGTCGGCGCAGAGGACGTTGCCACCTCGAGCCCCGAGATTGCATGGGCTTTTCGGACGCTGCTCGAGGGCGTCGCGTCGCAGCGACCTGTCGTCTGCGTCTTCGACGACGTGCACTGGGGCGAGGCGACCTTTCTCGATCTCGTCGAGCATGTCGCTGATCTATCACGCGATGCTCCGATCCTGCTGCTCTGCATGGCAAGGCCCGAGCTACTCGACCGCCGCGGCGGCTGGGCGGGCGGCAAGGTCAACGCGACGAGCGTCTTGCTCGAGCCGTTGGGTCAGGACGAAACAGACCTGATGATCGACAGCCTGGCGAGTCTCGAACCGGAGCTCCGCGAACGCATCCGTGTGGCAGCCGAGGGCAACCCGTTGTTCGTAGAGGAAATGGTGTCGCTCGTGAAGGAGTCGGGCGACGGCAACGTCACGGTTCCGCCGACGATCCAGGCCCTGCTGGCGGCGCGGCTCGATCAGCTCGATCCCTCCGACCGCGGCGTGCTCGAGCGCGGAGCGGTCGAAGGGCGCGTCTTCCACCGCGGGGCGGTTCAGGCGCTCGCTCCCGAGGAGCTCGCGATGATGGACCGACTCACCTCGCTCGTGCGCAAGGAGCTGGTTCGGCCCGACAAGCCGCAGTTCGCCGGCGAGGACGCCTTTCGCTTTCGGCACATCCTCATCCGGGACGCCGCGTACGACGCGCTTCCCAAGGCAATCCGCGCCGAGCTGCACGAGCGGTTCGCCTTATGGCTCGAAGGTCATGGATCCGATCTCGTCGAGCTGGACGAGATCCTCGGCTACCACCTCGAGCAGGCGCACCTTTACCGCGTGCAGCTCGGAAAGTACGACGAGGACGGAACCGAGCTCGCCGCCCGGGCGGCGGAGCACATCTCGGCCGCGGCTCGGCGTGCGTTCGCGCGAGGCGACATGACGGCCGCAGTCGGGCTGTTCCGGCGAGCTACGGCTCTGCTCCCTGCCAAGGATCCGACGCGCCTGCGGTTGCTGCCGTCGCTTGGTCGCGCCTTGACCGAGGCGGGCGACTGGGAGGGCGCGCGTGTCGTCCTGTCCGAGGCCGTGACAGGGGCGCAGGCTGCCGGCGAGCGTCTGGCCGCCGCGGACGCGGCAGTTGCGCTCACCTTCGTCGAACTCCACACGAATCCGGACACCAGCCACGCGAAAGCTCGAGCGACGCTCGAGCCGGCAATTCGCACCTTCGAGGAGCTTGGCGACAAGGCAGGGCTCGCGCGGGCACTTGGCATGGCTGGGCTGCTGCGGTTCTGGGGCGGCGAGATGGCCGGTGCGATCGAGGAGCTCGAGTTGGCTGCCCGCTACGCACGCGAGGCCGGGGACCATACGCAGGAGGTGGTGAGTCTGAACAGCGTCCTGATGGGGCTGCTGTACGGCCCGGAGCCGGTACCGGCAGCTCTCGAAAAGATCGAGGACATCCGGGCCCGGGCGGACGGCGGGCGCAGGCTCGAGATCACGGTTCTGCGTTCCAAGGCTCATCTCGAGGCGATGCGAGGGCATTTCGCTGAGGCCCGCGAGATGATCGGAGAGGCTGAGACGATCGCGGTGGAACTCGGCCTCGAGATGACCCTCGCGGCGGGCGTTCTTCGCTCGGCCGGCGAGATCGAGCTCCTCGCAGGCGACCTGGCCGCCGCTGAGCGCATCTTTCGCCGAGCATGCGACGCGCTCGAGGGCGAGGGCGACTGGGGCCATTTCGCCAGCGTCGCGCCACTTCTCGCTGAGGCGCTCGTAGCGCAGGGACGCGCGGACGAGGCGGTGGAGCCAGTCGAGACCGCCGTGCGCTGGACGCTCGCGGACGACACCGACGCGCAGATCAGCCTGCTGCGAATGCGGTCCAAGCTCGCAGCGCATCGAGGCTCGTCCGAAGAGGCGGAGGCTTTGGCCCGCCAGGCCATCGACCGCGCGTCGCAGAGCGACGATCCCAACTTCCGTGGCGCAACGCTGGTCGATCTCGCCGAGCTCCTCGAGCTATCAGGGCGAGCGGAAGAAAGGGACGCCGCGCTGGAGCAAGCGCTCGCGTTCTACGAGCAGAAAGGAAACGTCGTTATGGCTGAGCGCGTCCGGGAGCGGCTCCGCGTGTGAGCTAGCCCTGCAGCGGCTCGACGATCGACAGCGCGTTCCCGCTCGGGTCGCGGAGCCTGAACATCGGCGGCACGGGCGGGCCCCAGCGTGCGATCTCCGGGTCGACGTCGACGCCGGCGTCCTTCAGGGAGGCGTGGTCGGCCTCGATGTCGTCGGTCGAGATGATGATCCCGCTGTCGACCGACGTTGGGTTGCCCTCCATCGGCGGCGCGAGTGCGATGGCGGTCGGGGCACCCTTCGGGGCGACCTCGATCCAGCGCATCTGGCCGTCCGCGAAGGTCTCGTCCACACGCTTCTCGAAGCCGAGCGTGTCGACGTAGAACTCGAGCGAGCGATCCGGGTCGGTGGTCGGGATGACCACGCGCCCGACCTCGGTGATGTGGAGCTTGCTGGACACGTTGTCTCCTTTCTCGGTGTTCCTGCCTTCACGAGCTCAGACCGCAGGTTGCCTTGAAACTCATCGGTAGGGTGGGGGCGTGGGCTTCCGCGTCATTCGTCCCGACGAGTTCAAGTGGATCACGCGCCCGCACGAGCCCGACGAGCCGGCGCGCCACGTCGCCGAGCTGAGCGACCTGGCTGGCTTCGCCCACACCCGCGCGAACATCTGGCGCTACGAGCCCGGCGCCAAGGGGCGTCGCCACAGGCACAAGCAGCAGGAGGAGACGTTCGTTGTGCTCTCGGGGACGCTCTCGATGTACGTCGGCGATCCGCCGGAGCGGCAGGACGTGCCCGCCGGCGGGCTGATTCACGTCGAGCCGGGGACGCCGCTGCAGTCGGTCAACCATGGCGACGAGGAGCTCGTCCTGTATGCCTACGGCACGCCGCCCGAGACCGAGCGTGCCGAGATTCTCGATTCGAAGTGAACCGAGGCGCCGCCCGGGGTGGCGGCGCCACTTGGCAGCGCCACCTTCAACGGAATGCTCGGCGGCGGCCGGTCAGGCAGGCGCGCTAGAACGCGACCCTCATCAGCGTCTGGCTCGATTCAGAGGAGGACGAGCGCTAGATCGAAGCGGTGCGCTCGTACTCGAAGGCGCTTAGGCCGTGGGCGCTGGGCGGCGGCTACCTGAACTACGCGAGCGAACCCGTGAGCGAAGGTCTAGTGCGCCGGAACCGCCACGCTCGCCGAGAAGATGTCGGACTTCTTGCCGCTTGACGGGGTTGCGCTTCCCCAGCTGAGGACGACCTGGCCCGGTGAGAGGGTCGAGATACCGAACGTGTCGCCCGGCCACACTGATGTGTCGCCGAACTCAGGCGACACCTGCACGGACGGACCGAGCCAGCCGCGCTGGATCGAGAAGGTGCGGAGGTAGTCCGCGTACCCACGAGGATCGGCACTCGAGAAGAAGCTGACGTACGCGATCCCGGAACCGCCGCCTGACACTTGCATCACGTGCGGGACGTTGAGCTGGTCCGGCGGCACCTGCACCGGGCTCGACCAGTGCGCGCCGTGGTCGGTCGAGTACGAAAGCCAGCCGATGTCGTTATCCGGGCCTTGCGTGTCCCAGACCGCGTAGAGGTTGCCGCCGGCGTCCATGGCGATGTCGCCGTCGATCCACCATTCGGCGAGCGACATAGTGCCGCTGTCCGGGCCGAGGCGAACCGGGGTCGACCACGTCGTGCCGCCGTCCGTCGAGGCCGTGAAGTACTCGTAGGCCGGATCCATGGCGTACGTCGTGGTGTCGGTGATGTGGTAGCCCTGATAGAGCACGTCGATCCGGCCGTTCGGTTCGACTACCAGCGGCGCGCTGTCGCCGCCGCTTGCCGGGAAGCCCGGGCTGACGTAGGTCATCGGTCCAAAGGTCTTGCCGCGGTCGGTCGATTTCTGCAGGACCACGTTGAGGTCGCCGGTGGCGAAGGCGCAGCTACCGGAAGTGGCGCACAGATACGTGACTGACGTGCGTTCCGGGCCGTAGTCGTAAGTCAAGTAGAGCGTCCCGTCCGGCCCGGTCGCGAGGAAGACGCGGTCGCCCCAGTTCTTCGGATCGGGCGGGACGACTTGGGTCACCTGCGGGAACGTGGCGCCGTGATCGAACGACGCGGCGATGACGGGATACCACTGGGAGCTATGAGCGATCATGAACGCGGCGTAGACGGTGCCGTCCGGCGCGACGGTGACCGCGGGATCCCAGGTGTTGAGGTTCGAGCCGATCGAGCCCGGGACGGAGATCGGCGTTTGGAACGTGGCGCCGCCGTCAGTCGAGCGAGCGAACGCGATTCCCCTGCAGCCCATCCACTCCTCGTAGACGTAGCCGAGCTTCGGATCGACCGCTTGCTCGACCTCGGCGTTCTGGCTCGAGCACGACGCGCTGATGTCGGTGACCGGGCCGATCGTGTACGGCGGCCCCGCCGAGAAGGCCGGGGTGGCGACGAAGAGCGCGACCGCCGCGCACAGGCCGAGCACAGACTTTGCGATCCGCTGTCGGTTGGCGCTCATCGTCCCCTCCTGACTGTCGGGGGGATTCTGCCAGCGGGTGGCGACCCGCGAGTCGCCACCCGGGCGCTTCCCCTTCGAGTTATGCGCAGAATCCGCTCGTGACGGGAGATATCCAGTACGCCCGCAGCGGCGGCGTCGCGATTGCCTACAAGGTGATCGGAGACGGGGACGTCGATCTCGTTTACGTCCCCGACTACGTGTCCAACCTCGTCTACGACTGGGAGTACCCGCGCTGGCGAGCCTTCGCCGAGCGAATGGCGAGGTCGTTTCGGCTGATCCTCTTCGACAAACGAGGGACTGGGTTGTCCGATCACGGCGGCCAGTTCGCCAGCCTCGAGACCCGGATGGAGGACCTGCGTGCCGTTCTGGACGCCGTCGGTTCCTCCAGCCCCGTGGTCTTTGCCGCCCAGGAGGGGTGTGGAATGGCGACCCTCTTTGCGGCCACGTACCCAGAGCGGCTACGCGCGCTCGTTCTCTTCCATGCGTCCTGGCTAGCTGAGGCCGACGCGGATGTGCTGCAAGAACTGCGCGAGCTTCGCGAGCGGTGGGGCACCCAGGAGTACTCCGACTTCCTGCTGGAGCAGGGATGCAAGGCCCTCGCCGGTAACCAGGATGACCGTCGCTGGTTCGCCAACTCGCTACGAGTCGGCGCCAGCCCTGAGGTGGCATACGCCTTGAACCGGGCGTTCTCCGAGACCGATCTCACCGAGGTGTTCCCGGCGGTGCGTGTACCGACGCTTGTCCTCTACCGTGAGCCCTGGGAGAGCGATGCGCTCGCGCTCTCAGCGCGAATACAGGGGTCACAGGCGATGCGGATCTCCGGCGACGACTACTTCCCGATCTACCTCTCGCCCGATGCCGTCGACGAGATCGAGCGTTTCGTCGCAGGCGAACCGGCGCCGACGGTTCCCGACAGCGTTCTGGCAACGGTCATGTTCACCGACATCGTCGGCTCGACCGAACGCGCCGCGGCGCTCGGCGATCGGGGCTGGCGTGACCTGCTCGAACAGCACCATGCCCTCGTTCGCCGAGAGCTCGGCCGCTACCGCGGGAAGGAGCGCGACACGGCAGGTGACGGCTTCTTCGCCACGTTCGACGGTCCGGCTCGGGCGATCCGCGCGGCGCAGTCGATCGTCGGCGGCATGAACGAGCTCGGCCTGGAGCCGCGGATCGGCATTCACGTCGGCGAATGCGAGCTCCATGACGACAAGGTCGCCGGCATCGCTGTCAACATCGGCGCCCGCGTGGCAGGCGAGGCCGGTGCCAACGAGATCCTCGTGTCGCAAACCGTCCGTGACCTGGTCGCCGGCACCGGCATCACGTTCGACGACCGTGGCGGTCGCGAGCTGAAGGGGATTCCAGGGACGTGGCAGCTTTTCGCGGCGAGA
>JALYLK010000025.1 GCA_030774275.1 Actinomycetota bacterium | reverse complement strand
CGGCGATGAAGACGTCCCGTTCGAGGGCGTACAGGTCGACCACGGTGCGTGCCGTCACGGTCGCGGTGCGCGGTACCTCGCGCAGGAGCGCGATCTCGCCGAAGTAGCCGCCGGGGCCAAGCGCCACCTGTGGCCGTCCGGGCGGCACCACTGTTACCTCTCCGTCCCCGATCACGTAGAAGCGGTCACCCGCGTCGCCCTGGCGGAAGACAACCTCCCCTGCCGGGACGCGCACGCGCGAGAGACGCGAAGCGACTTGCTCGAGCGTCAGCAGAGGCAGGGGCGCGAAGATCGGGATGCTGCGGAGCAGGGCGAGCTCCGCTTCTGGCACCGCTATCCCGGTATCGGCGGTACTGAGAGGCCGCCAGAAAAGAAGCGCGAGCCCGGTAAGCCCGGCGCCGGCCGCGATCAGCGCGCCGCGGGAGCCGAAGGCCGAAGTCAGGAGCGGAGCGACGATCGCACCGATCCCGATCGTCCCCAGGAAGACGCTTTCGAGCACACCAAAGACCCGTGCCCGCACATGGTCCGGCGCGGCGCGCTGCAGCAACGTCAGGCCGGCGACGTCGACGAGCGTGTTCCCGACGCCGAGGATGCCGAAGCAGACGACAGCCGCGGCCACGCTCGGCCAGACACCCAGCACCGCCAGAGGCACGCCCCAGAGCAGCATGCCAAGGCCGAAGACGGGGCCCAGGCGGGTGCTTCCGATCAAGGTCAGCAGGACAAGGATCCCCAAGAGGGCGCCAACGCCGACCGCCGAGTTGAGGAAGCCGACGCCGGATGGTCCCAGACCGAGAATCTGGAGTGCCGTCACGACGAGCAGGACTCGCATGATCCCGGCGGTGAACGTCTGGGCTCCGTAGAGACCGACCACGAGCCGCAGCCGGCGTTCGGCAAGGATCGCCCGGAATCCCGCGAGGGCCTCTCGGACGATGCTGTCCACCTCGACGCCAAGGTCGCCGCGGCTGTCGGCGCGGATTCGGCCGAGGACGAATGCCGACCAGAGGAACAGAGCCGCCGTCAGAGCGAAGACCGCGCCGACGCTTGTGAAAGCCAGAAGCAGACCGCCGAGCCCCGGCCCGGCGAAGAATCCGACGCTTTCGAGCGAGGTCGAGGTCGCGTTCGCGGCCGTCAACTCCTCGGGTGACCTGGCGAGCGAGGGGAGCAGCGCCGACTGGGCCGGCGCGAAAGCGGTGCCCGTCACCGCGGTGACGACCGAGAGCGCGTAGACGGTCGCGGCCGGGGCTCCGGCGTAGACCGCTGCCGCCGCGCCGCCCATTGCGCAGGCCCGGGCGAGGTCGGCTGCGACCATGACCCGCTTGCGGGGAAAACGGTCGCCGAGCAGCGCCGCGAAGGGCGCCACGAGCGCGGCGGGCAGTAGCCGCGCCAGCGTGACGAGCCCCACCGCGGTTGCTCCGCCGGCGCGATACGCGAAGACGGCGAGCGCCACCTCGTATCCCCACTGGCCGATGATCGAGCCGCTCCACGCCAGTTCGAGCCGGCGCAGGTCTTGGTTGGCGAAGACCGCCGCGAACGCTCGGAGCGACTCGCCGAGGCGCTTGCGCAGAGAGGTTCGCACCGCCGGAGGATCGCAGGCGGCCTTGTGTTTTTGAAGCTACGGGCGGAAGATCGTGGTGCTCGCACCCGTCTAGGAGATGCGTTCTCTTTTTCCCCGAACAAGGAGGTTCCCAATGGGGGACGATCGCGAGAAGTTCGAGCCAGACCTCAACAAGCGCGAGAAGTTTGCGGCGCCTGCCGACGAGGGTGACGAGGTCGAAGGGCACAAGTACGAGCCCGACCTCGAGAAGCGCGAGAAGTTCGCCTCGCCCGCCGACGACGGCGACGACGTCGAAGCGCACAAGGTCTAAATTCGAGGGGCCGCAGCGATCAGGCCGAGGAGCTTCACTCGTCGGCCTGATCGCCTAGCCTGAGCTCGAGGAAGACGGCGCCGGGGACCGGGTTGTGTCGATACGGCCCCGTCTCGCGGAAGCCGAGTGACCGGTAGAGCGCCTGCGCCGGCGCCATCTCCGGCAACGTGTCGAGGAGCATTCGTGTGTACCCCCGTTGCCGCGCTTCCGAGATCACCACCTCGGCGAGGCGCCTGCCAAGCCCGCTGCCCCGGCCAACCGGGCGGACGTAGAGACGCTTCATCTCACAGGTGAGCTCGTCGATCCGCCGCAGCCCGACGCAGCCATTGTCGGCGAGCAGCACCAGTTCGTAGAAGCCGAGTGGGTCGGCCAGCTCGGCCTCGAAGTCCTGGAACGAGAGATCGAGCTGGAGGCTCGCGGCGTACTCGCGGAGCAGGGATCGCACCGTTTCCAGATCAGTGGTCTGCGCGGGACGAATCATCTCGACGGCTCAGGCTCGCAATTCAGCATCGTCGATCTAAACCGTCCTGCAGCTCGTTTGTCCCCGGCCGTGACGGTTACGGTCAGGTGGACACGGCGTTGAGAAGCACTTGCGCCCTGCTCGCACCGACGAGGTTGCCCTTCACCTCATACAGCGCGAGCGCCTCGCGGGCCGCCGCCGCGGCCTCTGCACTCCCGGCGGCGAGGCGGATCCCGGCGAGGTCGAGCCACGTTCCGGCTGCGAGCTCGAAGTAGTCGGTCTTGACAGCGATCTCGACCGCCTCCCGCGCAAGCGCTTCCGCGCGGTCGAACTCGCCGCGGGCCGAGAAGACCTTGGCGCGGAGTGCCCGCCACTGCGCTTCGTTGAGGCGGTCGTCGCTCGCCCCTAGCTCTTCGCTGATCGCGCTGTAGCGCTCCGCCTCGTCGATCCTTCCCTGCCGATACACGGCCTCACCGAGGTAGCCGGCGACCGTCGAGAGGAAGCTCTTCTCGCCCATCCCCTCGAGCAGCTCGTAGCACTCACGAAGCGCGTGTTCGCCGCCCGCCCAGTCCTCCGCCCAGAAGCAGACATCCCACACGCAGCCGGCAGTCGTCGCGTACAGCATCTCTTGGCCGAGCTCGCGAAAGCCGCCCCTCCACTCGTCAATCGCCTCGCGGGCGCCCTGGAACTGACCGATCCGTGCCCGCAGGTGTCCGAGGACGTGCAGCCCGAAACCTTCCACGGCCGACACCTCGCCGAGGCGTTCGAGGACGCCGTCGACGTAGCGCATACCGTCCTCGACGGAGACTGATCCGTAGATGATCGGGGGCGCCGACCTGGTAACGAGCTCGAGCTCGAGAGTCAGGTCACCGGCCTGGCGCGCGTGTTCCAGTCCGCGCTCGAGCGCTTGCGCCTGCTCGCGTGCCTGCGTCCGCAGCAGATGCCCCTCGGAGATCAGGTGCCATGCTTTGGCCAGCACCTCGTGGTCGGCCGCCGTCTCGCGGGCCGCGATCGCAGCTTCGCCTTCTCGTAGCGCGACGTCGGCCGAGCCTTCGGCCTCTCGATGCATGCGAACGAACCCGAGCTCGACGCGCGCGAGCCACTCCACATGCGCGTCGCCGGCTGCGCGCGCCAGTTCCGCCGCCTCCTCGAGCGCCTCGGTCGCCTCGGCCAGCTCGCCCGCCTGCCTAAGTGCCGCGCCGAGCTCCGCGAACATGGCGCGGCGCAACTCCCCCTCGGGAACTAGCGTGGCCGCCCGGCGCAGCAGGTTGACCG
>JALYLK010000024.1 GCA_030774275.1 Actinomycetota bacterium | reverse complement strand
TGTTGTAGAGCGCCATCTCCGACTCGCCCTGAAGGACGTGCACCTCGACCGAGGGCTGGTTGTCCTCCGCGGTCGTGAAGACCTCGGACTTCTTCGTCGGGATGGTGGTGTTGCGCTCGATCAGCTTTGTCATCACGCCGCCCTTGGTCTCGATTCCGAGCGACAGCGGCGTCACGTCGAGCAGAAGCACGTCCTTGACCTCACCGCGAAGCACGCCTGCCTGGATCGCGGCGCCGACGGCGACGACCTCGTCCGGGTTGACGCCCTTGTGGGGGTCCTTGCCGATCAGGTCGCGCACCTTGTCGACGACCGCCGGCATGCGCGTCATGCCGCCGACGAGGACGACGTGGTCGATCCCCGAAGCCTCGATGCCGGCATCCGCCAGCGCCTGCTTGGTCGGACCGACGGTGCGATCGAGCAGGTCGGCGGTCAGCTCGTTCAGCTTCGCGCGCGTGAGCTGCAGGTCGAGGTGCTTCGGCCCCTCCTGCGTGGCGGTGATGAACGGCAGGTTGATCTGCGTCGCCATCGTGGACGACAGCTCGATCTTGGCCTTCTCACCGGCCTCGTAGAGGCGCTGGAGAGCCATCTTGTCCTGCGAGAGATCGATCCCCTGTTCGCGCTTGAACTCGGCGACCATCCAGTCGACGACCGCCTTGTCGAAGTTGTCGCCACCGAGGTGGTTGTCCCCGTTCGTCGACTTAACCTCGAAGACGCCCTCGCCGAGCTCGAGCACCGAGACGTCGAACGTCCCGCCGCCGAGATCGAAGACGAGAATCGTCTGATCCTCGCCCTCCTTGTCGAGTCCGTACGCGAGCGAGGCCGCGGTGGGCTCGTTGATGATGCGGAGGACGTTGAGGCCGGCGATCTTGCCGGCGTCCTTGGTCGCCTCACGCTGAGCGTTGTTGAAGTAGGCGGGCACGGTGATAACCGCGTCGTCGACCGACTCGCCGAGATAGGCCTCGGCGTCCGCCTTCAGCTTCTGGAGGATCATCGCGCTGATCTCCGGCGGGGCGTAATCCTTGCCCTCCGCCTTCACGCGCACGTCCCCGTTCGGCCCTTCGACAACCTCGTAGGGGACGATCTTCATCTCCTCCGAGACCTCGCCGAACTTACGGCCCATGAACCGCTTGATCGAAAAGATCGTGTTCTGCGGGTTCGTCACCTGCTGGCGCTTCGCAGGCGCCCCGACGAGTCGCTGACCGTCATTCGTGAACCCCACGACGGACGGAGTCGTGCGCCCGCCCTCGGCGTTCGGAATTATGGTCGGCTCGCCGCCCTCGATCACGGCCATCGCGGAGTTGGTCGTGCCTAGGTCGATGCCGATTGTCTTTGCCATACTGGTGTCTCCTTTGCTTGACTCCGTGTATACGAGAAAATCTTAGTGCCAGTGTATCAATCTACGCGACCATAGGATGCGGGCCGTGGATCCGCGGATCGAGGCCTACGCGAAGCTCCTGGTCGACCGCTCGCTCGGCGTTCAGCCGGGCTGGCAGGTCTGGATCAACTCGTCCTGGCTGGCGCGCCCGCTCGTCCAGCAGGTCGTACGGGAGATCGCACAGCGCGGCGCGTATCCCCTCGTCCGCCTGGGCGATGCCGGAATGGAAGACGTCCCTTTCGAGCTGATCTGGGCGCTGGAAGCTCCAGAGGAGCTCGTGGCCGAAGCCGCACCGGCCGACCGCCACGCCTGGGAGACGATGGACGCCTGGATGAACATCGGCGCGCCCGAGAACACCGCCGCGGGGCTCGATCTCTCGCCGGAGCGCCGGGCGTTGCTGGCGAAGGCGCGGCACGCGATGCGAACGCGCCGCCTCTCGGACGAGATCCCGTGGGTCGCCTGCCGGTTTCCGACACCCGCGCTCGCCCAGGACTCGCGCATGTCGCTGCAGGAGTTCGAGGACTTCCTCTACGGGGCGTGCCTCCGCGATTGGGACGCCGAGGCAGAGCGCATGGCCAGGATCAAGGAGCGCTTCGACCGCGCCTCGGAGGTCAGGATCGTCGGCGCCGGCACCGACTTGGCGATCGGCCTCGAGGGCCGCTCGGGCGAGGTGGACGCCGGTCACGCAAACATGCCGGGCGGCGAGGTCTATTACAGCCCACTCGAGGACGCGACGGAGGGCGTCGTCGACTTCTCCGAGTTTCCGGCGTACCTCGAGCCGTACGAGCTCGAGGGCGTTCGAATGGTCTACAAGGGCGGCCGGGTGGTCGAGGCGTCCGCAACTCGGGGCGAGGACATCCTCTTCGAGACGCTCGATCGCGACGACGGCGCCCGCGTGCTCGGGGAGCTCGGGATCGGCTGCAACCCCGGAATCCAGCGTTACATGAAGAACACGCTGTTCGACGAGAAGATCGACGGCACCGTCCACCTTGCGATCGGCGCCGGATTCCCGACTCTGGGCGGCAAGAACGAAAGCTCCGTGCACTGGGACATGGTCAAGGACCTGCGCCCCGGCGGACAGCTGCTTTGCGACGGCGAAGTCGTCCAGCAGGACGGGCGCTGGCTGTTCTGAGCACCGGCTAGGCTTTCAGCGATGGAGCCGCTGCGAGATTCCTGGGGCCGCGAGATCAAGTCGCTTCGAGTCTCGGTCACGGACAAGTGCAACTTCCGCTGCCGCTACTGCATGCCGGCGGAAGGGCTGGAATGGCTCGCCCGCGAGGAGGTGCTGAGCTTCGAGGAGATCCAGCGGCTCGTCCAGGTGCTCGCAAGGATGGGCGTCGACGAGGTGCGCCTGACCGGCGGCGAGCCGCTCGTCAGGCGCGAACTGCCCGTGCTCGTCGGGATGCTGGCGGGAACACCCGGCGTTCGCGACCTCTCCCTGACGACGAACGGCGTCCTGCTCGACCGCTTCGCGGGACCGCTGGTCGAGGCCGGCCTGCGGCGCCTCAACGTCTCGCTCGACTCGCTCTCTCACGTCCGTTTCGCCGAGATCACCCGACGCGACGCACTCGACCGCGTGCTCGCGGGACTCGCAGAGGCCGAGCGCTACCCACAGCTTCGGCCGATCAAGGTCAACTGCGTCGCAATCCGTGGCTTTACCGAGGAAGAAGTCCCGGCGCTGGCGGAGCTCGCGCGCCGGAAGCCCTACGTCGTGCGCTTCATTGAGTTCATGCCGCTCGACGCAGACCAGGCGTGGCGCGACGACGACGTGCTGACCGGCGGGGAGATCCGAGCGCTGATCGAGGAACGCTGGCCGCTGGAGGAGCTGCCGGCCAAGGCCTCGTCGACGGCGCGGCGCTTCCGTTTTGCCGACGGCACCGGGGAGATCGGCTTCGTGAATCCGGTCTCGGAGCCGTTCTGCTCGAGCTGCGACCGGATCCGCCTGACGGCCGACGGACAGCTACGGACCTGTCTTTTCTCCCGCCGTGAGTGGGACCTGAAAACGCCGCTGCGCGACGGCTCCTCCGATGAACGGCTCGAAGAGCTGATCCGGTTCGCCGTCGCTCACAAAGAGCTCAAGCACAAGATCAACGACGCCGGGTTTGTCAGAGCGAGTCGCTCGATGTCCCAGATCGGCGGCTGAAACGCCCGCTCAAGCGGGTTTCGCGGAGGCAGACCTCTGCCTCAAATCGGGGCGTGGCCGGAGGGAATTGCAAGCGCCGCCGGGCCGTTTAGAATCGTCAGCTCTCGTATGACGACGTTCGTGGCCGCAGGACGCCGGGTGCTTCCGCGCGGGTGGGGGGACTTGGCCAAACAGCTCGCCATCTGGTTCGGGTTTCTCTTCGCCTACCAGGCCGCGCGTGGCATCGCCGACCGAAATCCGCCCAAGGCGTTCGACAACGGTCTGAAGGTGATCGGTTTCGAGCGGCACATGCACGGCCTGATCGAGCTCTCGTTCCAGCGCTTCGTCGACTCCTCCCAGTTCCTGATGAACCTCGCGTCCTGGACGTACTGGAACTCCGAGTTCACGGTCGTCGGGCTTGCGCTGCTCTGGGTCTATGTGCGTCGCCATGAGGCGTTCATCCGCTTCAGGAACGCGATCCTGCTCGCCAACGTGATCGGGCTGGTCGGCTATGTGCTGCTGCCGACGGCTCCGCCGCGGATGTTTCCGGACTTCGGCTTCGACGACACGCTCTCCCAGTTCGCGAGCCTCAACCACGGCAGCGGCCTGATCAACTTCGTCGCCAATCCGTACGCAGCGATGCCGAGCCTGCACGCCGCGGACGCGCTGATCGTCGGGCTTGTGCTCTTTGCCGTGTGCCGGAACGTGTTCGCGAAGGCGATCTGGTTGATCTGGCCGGGTTGGGTCTGGTTCTCGGTCATGGCGACTGGGAATCACTTCTGGCTCGACGTCTTGGCCGGCGTTTTCGTCGCCCTCGTGGCGCTGGCAGTCGTCTACGGGCGGCCGCTGCGACGCCTCCGGCTACAGCCGGACGCCGCTTAGCGGCGCGGATCGACCGCCTGCCGATTGTGCGAAGGCTGTCCCGGCGGGAGGCTGGTACGGTCCGGGACGTGAACCGAACCGCAGCGATCGGTTCCGTCAAACAGGGCTACACCGACGGAACCCGGCGCCTCGCCTCCCGCTATGTCAGTCGTCTCGCGCGCACGCGTGTGAGCCCTAACGCCTTGACGACGGCGGGGGTGCTGCTGTGCGCCGGGGCCGCAGTCCTGATTCCCTTCGAGGACCGCAACAAGTTCCTCTTCTACTGGCTCGCAGCGGCGCTCTTCATCGTCGGCTCGATCCTCGACGTCCTCGACGGGGCGCTCGCCAGACAGAGCAACAAGGCGACGCCGTTCGGCGCGTTTCTCGATTCGCTCTCGGACCGGGTCAGCGAGGGCTTCGTGCTCGCTGCGATCGCGCTGGTCTTCGC
>JALYLK010000023.1 GCA_030774275.1 Actinomycetota bacterium | reverse complement strand
GTCAAGGCGAAAGCGCGAGCGGGACGCGACGCCGGCTTAGCGCCGGTGTTGCGGCTCGCTCAGTGATCGAAGCCGCCACCGGTCTTCTTCTTGGCCTTCTTGTCTTGGCGCTTTTCCTTCAGCGTCTTCTGTGGAGCCTTCTTCGACAGCTGCTTCGGTTTCTGCTGACCTTTCACGGGTGCTCCTCTCGTCGGCGTAATGATACCACTTTTCAACCCGAGCGGCTGCTTTTCCTCCAGGAGCGTTCTTGACACTCTTGACGCTTGACGGTCCTGACGGCTACTCTCGATCCATGACGGCGGCACTGGCCGAAGCGGCAAAAACGTTCGAGCAGACGCTCGAGGAGCTTGGCATCACGGGAAAGGAGCGTGAGGTCAATCCCTCGGCGCTCGGTCGCCGCGCGGCGCTCCTGGCTGCTTCGGATGTCGTCTGGCACAAGCACCTCGGCCCGTTGTATTCCTCGAAGCAGGTGCGCGAGGTGATGGGTCGCGGCACGCGGCAGTCGGTGAGCGAGCTCGCCAAGCGGGGCCGTCTGCTCGCTCTCCCCGAGGAGGACGGCCGCCTTGCCTTCCCCGCGTTCCAGTTCGGGCGAACCGGCAAGCGGCTGCCCGGGCTGGAGCGGATTCTCGAACTCTTCGACGGCGCAGTCGAGACGCCGTACACCGTCGCGTCCTGGTTCGTGACGCCCGAGCCGCTGCTGCAGGGAAAGACTCCGGCCGCCTGGCTGCGCGCCGGTCGCCCGACCGAGCCGGCGCTCGAGGCTGCGACGCGGTATGCGCAGCGCTTGCGGCGGTAACACTTGAGCCCGCTCGGGCTCCCGCCCGAGGATCTGACGCGCTTCCCGGCCTTCGACGTCGACCGGCGGCGTTCCCTGTACCGCATCCACCGAACTGACGTCGGACCCTGGTGGTTCTCGGGTGACGGCACGGGACGATTCGACCTCCGCGACGGCCGCGGGTCGTGTTACCTCGCCGTGACTCCGGTTGGCGCCTTCATCGAAGTCTTCCGGGTCGGGAGCGTGATTCCGGAGGCGGAGGTCGATGCGCGCTCGCTGAGCAGCCTGGTGCCGCCGGCGCGCGTGCGACTCGCCGACTGCACGGTCAGCGCCGCGCGGAAGTTCGGAATCACGGGTGCGATCCACACACAGCCGGACTACACCGTGCCGCACGTGTGGGCGGAGGCGTTCGCGGCCTCGGGCTTCGGCGGTATCCGCTACCGGCTGAGCCACGACCCGGCGCAGCGCGAGCTCGGCATCGTGCTGTTCGGTACCGCGGGAGAGCAGTCACTGCCCGTCCGCCGAACCGAACCCGTTCCGGCGAGCCTGATCGAGGCTGCACGCCAGAGGTTCGGGCTGGTCGTGGCACCGACGCCGGGCTAGGAAGATCCGCTTAGCTCGGCCGGAGGCTACGGCTGAAAGCCCATCTTGAATACATCGCCCCGTGCCCGGGCGGACAGGTCGGCGGCGAGCCGATAGACGATCGCTTGCGCCGTCAGGCTGCGTCCGCCGCGGTGCTCGACGTCGGCCAGCGCCCTCTCGGCGCCAGGGATGCCCATCTTGCACGCCCGTTTGAGAGCAAGACGCGCCGGCAACGCCAGCCCTTCGGCCCAAAGGTCCGGCGTCATCCGAGTCAGCTGGCCACGGATGTCGCGCTTGTCGCCGCCGTCGATTGCCATCGAGACGAAGCTGAGGCAGGCAAGGCAAATGCTCATGTCGTCGAGATCGAGGTCGAGCTGTGAGGCAATCCCTTTCGGCGTTCCGGCTTCCATGACTTGATCGAAGCACGCAAATTGAAACGCGTGTGTGCCGGAAGTGGAAAGAGTTCAGCTCTTGAGAATTACCATCGCCCGATGCGACCACGGCCGAACCGGCTCGATCGACTCCCCGAGCAGTATTTCGGGGCGCTGCTCGCGCGGGTCACCGCCGCAGCGGCGCGGGAAGGCGAGCCGATCATCGACCTTGGGCGCGGGAACCCGGAGACCGGGCCGCCGCCGCACGTCGTCGACACGCTTGCCGCCGCGGCGAACCGGCCGACCGCGCACGGCTACGCGCCGTTTCGCGGGCTCCCCGAGCTGCGGGCGGCGATTGCCCACCGCTACGCGACCGTCTACGGAGTCGGGCTCGACCCGGACAGCGAGGTCGCGATCATGCCGGGGACGAAGACGGCGATCGTCGAGCTCTCGCTCGTGCTCGCCGAGCGCGGTTCCACGATCGTCTTGCCGGACCCTTGGTATCCGGACTATCCGTCGGGGCCGGCCTTGGCCGGCGCGGACCTCGAGACGGTGCCGCTCGATCCGCTGGGCCGCTGGCAGCCCGACTTCTCTCGCGCGCCGCGCGGGGATGTGGCCGCTCTGTATCTGAACTACCCGTCGAACCCGTGTGCAG
The DNA here is from genome assembly GCA_030774275.1 of Actinomycetota bacterium. Taxonomy (GTDB): domain Bacteria; phylum Actinomycetota; class Thermoleophilia; order Gaiellales; family Gaiellaceae; genus 13-2-20CM-68-14. Next base: position 476 of record JALYLK010000023.1, on the reverse strand, counting down.
CGGTCGTCCGCGACGGCACCTTCGCACAGGCGATTGAGTACGCGCTCGGGACCGATGCTGCGGTCGTCCACGACTTCGCTTACGCCGACCTGCTGTTCGACGGCCGTGAGCCACGGAGCTTTCTGGCCACACCGGGCGCGAAGGAGGTCGGCGTCGAGATGTTCTCGATGTCGAAGTCGTACGGGATGGCCGGCTGGCGGCTCGGCTTCGTGCTCGGGAACGCGGAGATCGTCGAGCGGATCAACCTGCTGAACGACCACTGCCGCGTCGGCATCTTCCGCCCGATCCAGGAGGCCGGAATCGCGGCGCTGACGGGCCCCCAGGACTCCGTCGCCGAACGCGCGGCAACATACGAGCGCCGCCGCGATCGCGTGCTCGAGGTCGTCGACGCCGTCTCGGAAGGCACGTTCTATGTCTGGTTCAAGCTGCCCGAGGGTCTAACGAACGAGCAGCTACTCGTGGAGCACCGCCTCGCG
>JALYLK010000022.1 GCA_030774275.1 Actinomycetota bacterium | reverse complement strand
GCTACATCGGCTACGACGAGGGCGGCCAGCTCACGGAGGCCGTCCGCCGCAAGCCGTACTCGGTCGTCCTGCTCGACGAAATCGAGAAGGCGCATCCGGACGTCTTCAACATCCTGCTCCAGATCCTGGAGGACGGGAGGCTGACCGACGCCCAGGGCCGCAAGGTCGACTTCCGGAACACGATCGTGATCATGACCTCGAACATCGGCGCCGGCACAATTTCGAAGAACCAGACCCTCGGCTTCTCGATCGGCGACGAGAGCGGCTTGTCCTACGAGGACATGAAGGAGCGGGTGCTGGGTGAGCTCAAGAAGGTCTTCCGGCCCGAACTCCTCAACCGGATCGACGAAGTGATCGTCTTCCACAAGCTGAGCAAGGAAGAGATCACGACGATCGTCGACCTGGTCCTCCGCCGCCTGCGCGAGCAGATGGGCGAGCACGAGGTGGCGATCGAGCTCACCGACGAGGCGAAGCAGTTGCTGGTCGAGAAGGGCTACGACCCGGCGATGGGCGCCCGCCCGCTGCGCCGAGCGATTCAGCGCTACATCGAGGATCCGCTCGCGGACTTCGTTCTCGGTCGCTCACTCGAGCCGGGCTCGACGATCCTGGTCGAGCGCAAGGACGAGGACGAGGTCGACATCACGGTCATCCCCGGCGAGATCACGCCGGAAAAGGTCACCGTTCCGCCTGAGGAGCCCAGCGACTCGGCGGACGAAGAAGAAGAATCAGACTAGTCTCACGCCACGCGTCGGCCCGGCCCGGATGACAAGCCTCGACGAGTAGCGAAACGACGGCTCGACGCCGCCGTTTCGCTTTCCCTGGGGAGGGGACCTTGCGCCGGCTCAGCCGCGCACGTACAGCCAGTTGTTGATCGTGAAGTAGCCGTGGCGGTAATCGCCGCTCTTGCCATGCCACCCGTCGTGCACGAGCCGCAAGTCGCTCGGATTGCCGGCGCGTGAGACCTTGATGCACCCGTTCGAGTAGTAGTCGGATGGTCCGTCCCAGCAGTAGGGATCGTCGCCGGCGGTCGGGCAGTACTGGCCCTGACCGGCGGTCTCCTCCGAGTGGATGAAGAGCTGTGTGCGCCACGTCCCGTTCCAACACGTCTTGTCCTGGAGATAGAAGACGCGTCCCCTGATCGTCCCGTTGTAGTTGTCCCAATGGCCCCTCAGGTCGTAGTAGCCGGTCGGCAACCAGCCGTGGCCGACCCAGCAGGCGTCGGTCGAGACGCCGGAGCCCGCACGCCAGGTCTGTGTGCCGTAGTAACCCGGCCCGTACTGCCAGGCCATCGTCAGGGGGGAGGAGATGTTCGACTGGCGGGTGAACTCGAACCAGGTCAGGTACGCGAACGCGTTCGCGGGAATCGACAGGACGGCTACGAGAACAGCTGCCGCAGCCAGAGCTCGGATCCTCATCAGTGACCTCCTTCGCCGGAAGCGGCCGTCTCGTCGACTTGGCGCAGCCACTCCTTTGCCGGTGCGGGCTCTCCGCGGTCGCAGCTTCTGGCGATGCGGTCGCACTGCAGCAGAAACGAGAGCCCTGCCCGTCCGTTTGCCGGCGGGATGTCGGCCGTCGCCGCAATCTCGTTGCCGGCCGCGTCGGTGAAGCGCGGCTGCTGAACGCCGGCCGGGAACTCCGCATGCTCGAGGCTGAGGACCTGCTCGAGCTCGAGCGACCCTGAGCCGACGTGGAGAACCGCGAGGCCTGCGCTCGCCGGGGCGACGATGTGGTCCCCCACCCATGAGCCGGAATACGCGACCCACTTCAGCGGCGTCGTAGCCGTCGTGACGTCGAGCCACGACAGCTCGCTCCCGCTGGCGACCTCGAGCACGCGCACGTTCGTCGCGTCCTGGCTGAGGACGGCGACCCGAGTTGCATCCGGGCTGACAGCGATCGCGCTGCCGTCAGCGAGTGGGCGGAGCTTGCCGGGCCCGTCCGCCACGAAGAGCTCCAGCTTCTCGCCGAGGCCGACGCGGTAAAAGAGCAGCCGGTCGCCGGCCCAGGCATAGACGACGTAGTGAGCAGGCTCAGTAGTCCAGGCGACGTCGCGTCCGTGAATGCCGCGCCGAACAACGACCTGGGCGTTGTAGGTCCGACCGGCCCGAAAGTCCGGGTCGACTCCCTTGGCAAACGCGAGCGCGCCGTCCTGCCTCCACGCGGCTGAGTAGGCGCCTCGAGCAACGACCAGATCGTTGCCTGCGTCATCGTGCACCCTCAACGAGGGGATCCCGAGCGCGTCGCCCTCGGCGATCGATTGCTCCGAGAACGACTGCTCGTCGTCGACCGTCCGCAGTCCCTGCCAGGTGTTGTAGGCGATGAGCTTGCCGTCGGTCGAACCGACCGCAACGGGCGAGAGCGGACCGATCATGGCGCCGGACACGGCTGCGCCGAGTTGGCTCCGACCCGACTTGTCCCTGAAGAGGCCGTCTCCTCGCACGAAAGCCACCGGCGGGCTCTTCAGTCCGGTGCGGACGCTCAGCGGCCCCGTTCTCGGCACCGCACCGTGTGCGCCGAACACGCCGAAGATCGCCAGCGCCGCGGCGACTCCTGCCGCGATCGTCAGCGCTGCGACGGCTCCGCGCGCTCCGAAAACTCGTTTCATGCGTCCCTCCTTTCTCGACTGCCTCCGAAGGTAGAGGCCCACAGCCGGCGCGGCAGTTGTCTGTTACGCCAACGGCACAGAGTTGTCGCAGTCTCGTCGCGTTCGGCGTCGGACCGCGTCCGTAGACTCGGGCTCGTGGCGAAAACGGCTGCTCACCATGCGTGCACGGAATGCGGCTACAGCGCGGGTCGCTGGTTCGGAAAGTGCCCGGGTTGCGGAGCGTTCGGGACGCTGGTCGAAGAATCGTCAGGTCTAAGCGAAGTCGCTGCGGCCAGGCCGCTGCTACGCCTCGTCGACGTCGAGGCCGACGAGGCCGAGCGCATCTCCACGGGGATCCCGGAGCTCGACCGCGTGCTGGGCGGCGGCCTTGTCCCGGCCTCGCTCGTGCTCGTCGGCGGTGAGCCGGGCGTCGGCAAGTCGACCCTCCTGCTGTCCGCGCTCGCTGCGATCTCGAAGAATCGCCGCGCGCTGCTGGTGACGGGCGAGGAGTCGACCGCCCAGGTGAAGCTCCGAGCTGCAAGGCTCGGCGGGGCAGGGAAGGTCGAGATCCTGGCGGAAACCGAGCTCGAGACCGTCTGCGCGACGCTCGAACGCGAGCGTCCGGACGTCTGCGTGATCGACTCGGTGCAGACGCTCTACTCGTCGGAGGTCGGCTCCGCGCCTGGTTCGGTCTCCCAGGTGCGCGAGGCAGCCGCGCGGCTCCTGCGGGTCGCGAAGCAATCGCACGTCGCCACGTTCCTCGTCGGGCACGTGACGAAAGACGGCGCCGTCGCCGGCCCGCGCGTGCTCGAGCACCTCGTCGACTGCGTGTTGCAGTTCGAGGGCGACCGGTACCACGCGCATCGCGTGTTGCGGGCGGCGAAGAATCGCTTCGGGTCGACGAATGAGCTGGGAGTGTTCGAGATGACCGGTACGGGCCTGGTCGGCGTGCCCGAGCCCTCGGAGTTGTTCGGACGGGGTGCCGAAGGCGAGATAGGCGCGGCCGTCGCTTGCGCGCTCGAAGGAACCCGGCCGATCCTGCTCGAGATCCAGGCTCTCGTGGCGCCCACGGACCTCGCGATGCCGCGGCGCGTTGCGACCGGCGTCGATCCGAAGCGCCTCGCGATGATTGTCGCCGTTCTCTCCCGGCATGCACGCGTGGCCCTCGGTGCCGCCGACGTCTTTGTCAACGTCGCCGGCGGCGTTCGGGTCGACGAGCCGGGGGCCGACGTCGCCGTCGCGCTGGCAATCGCTTCTGCTGCTCGTGGCGTTGCGGTGAAGGAGCGTACCGCCGCGTTCGGCGAGATCGGCCTCACCGGGCGGCTACGCGCCGCGACTCAGGCCGACCGGCGCCTCGAAGAGTGTGCGAAGTTCGGCATCCAACACGTTGTCGCTCCCGCCGGAACGCCTAGTGGCAAACTAAGCATTCTCGAAGCAGAGACGCTGCAGAGCGCGATAGGGGCGGGGCTCGATGGCAATGGATCCGCGGGCAGATAGGCAGGAACGACGACCGGTCGCGCCGCTCGGCTTCCCTCGCAGCGCCGCCGAGCTCGATCCGCGAATCGATCCCAGCATCCTGACCGCGATCTCGCGGATCGCCCCCGGCACCCAGCTACGACAGGGGATCGACGACATCATCCGCGCTCGCGAGGGAGCCTTGATCGTGATCGGTGAGCCCTCGGAGTTGTCCTTCATGTTCTCCGGCGGCATCCGCCTCGACCAGGGATTCACGCCCCAGCTTCTGTACGAGCTCGCAAAGATGGACGGCGCGATCATCGTCAACTCGGCTATCGCGAAGATCGCTCAGGCAAATGTCCAGCTGATGCCGGATCCGACGATTCCGTCGAACGAGACAGGCACCCGCCACCGGACGGCCGAGCGCGTCGCGAAGCAGACCGAGGCGCTTGTGGTCTCGATCTCGCAGCAGCGTGAGACGGTGACCCTCTTCGTCGGCCAGAGCCGCTATCAGCTCGACACGATCGCGGACGTGCTCGCCAAGACCAACCAGGCAGTGGCAACGCTGGACACCTACCGGCAGCGGCTCGACCAGGTGCTCACCCGGCTGACCGCGCTCGAGTTCCAGAACGCCGTCATGCTCGACGACGTGCTCGTCGTCCTGCAGCGGGCGGAGCTGACGACGCGCATGGCCGACTACATCGAGCGCGCGTGCACGGAGCTCGGCTCGGAAGGGCGCTTGATTCGCATGCAGCTCGAGGAGCAGGTGAGCGAGGTACCGGCCGAGAAGGCCGCGATCGTCTACGACTACCACGCCGACGGGGGTACGGAGCGCGTCCGCGAGGGGTTGGTGGCGCTGGCTCAACTGCCCTACCAGGAATTGCTCGAGTTCGAGTTGCTGGCCGTGCTGGGCTATCCGGCGACGACGAACCCTCTCGATTACGCCGTGACGCCGCGTGGCTTCCGCGTCCTCACACACATCCCGCGGCTGCCCGAGAACGTCATCCAACGGCTCGTCGCGAAGCTCGGCGGCCTCGAGGGGATTGTCCGGGCATCACAGCGCGACCTGGAGGCCGTGGACGGCGTGGGGGCGGTCCGCGCCCGTGAGATTCGCGAAGGTCTTCGCCGCCTGCAGGAGCACAACCTGGTCGATCGGTACCTTCAGCTCTGACGCAGGGTTCGTGGGACACGAGGCCGCTCTGAGCAGGGCTTTTTCTCAGTAAGGCGAAAATCCCTGGAAATAGTGGCCTTTTCGCGCAGCTTTCGGTATACTGGCTGACACGCGCCGACGGGCTCGACTCCGTCGGCGTTCTGGCGATGTAAGCGACGAAAGGGGAGGGTCGGCTTGTACAAGGTCGGCGACAAAGTGGTGTATCCACACCACGGAGCAGGCACCGTTGTGAAGAAGGAGTCCCGCACGGTCCTCGGTCAGAAGCGGGAATACATGACGATCAAGATCCTGCATAACGACATGACGGTGAACGTCCCGACCGAGAACGCCGACGCCGTCGGCTTGCGGAAAGTGATCGACGAGCAGATGGTCAACAAGGTGCTGAAGGCCCTCACCGGCGGCGGCACGCAGATGCCGAAGAACTGGAACCGGCGCTTCAAGCACAACCGCGACAAGATGAAGACCGGCGACATCTTCGAGCTCGCCGAGGTCGTCCGGAACCTCTCGCTTCGCGACCACGAGAAGGGTCTCTCGACCGGAGAGAAGCAGATGTTCGTCAAGGCGAAGAAGATCCTCGCCAGCGAATTGATGTACGCCAAGGAAATGGACGAGGACGAAGCGGCCGAATGGCTCGACGGCGTTCTCGCCAACGGCGGCCCGAAGAAGAAGACGACTAAGGTCGCGGCGACCGCGTAGCCTAGTGTCGGTCTGGGCGGTTCTGGCCGCCGGGCGCGGGGAACGGCTCGGGAGCAACCGTCCGAAGGCATTCGCGAAGCTGCGCGACCGGCCGTTACTCGCCGAGAGCCTTGAGCGCCTGGAGTCCTCGGCCTGGGTGGACGCGATCGTGATTGTTGCACCCCCGGGCTGGGAGGAGCCGTCGATTCTGGTCGCCGAGGAGCTTGCCTGCACCAAGGTCGTGGCCTGCGCGTCGGGCGGTGAGACACGGGCGGAATCGGTGCGAGCCGGGGTCGCCGAGGTTGGGGACGACGCAGCGGTAATCGCCGTCCACGATGCGGCGCGTCCCATCCTTCCGGAGGAGGTACTGGAACGCGTGCTGACGGCACTGAACGAGGGCTGGGACGGTGCGGTGCCGACGCTGCCGCTCGCCGACACGATCAAGCG
>JALYLK010000021.1 GCA_030774275.1 Actinomycetota bacterium | reverse complement strand
CTCGCCGGTCAAGACCGGACTCGCCTTCCTGCCGATGATCGGAGTGCTCGTCGTCGCCTCAACTCTCGCGACCTCGATCCTGCAGCCGAAGCTCGGACCCAGGCCGCTCGTACCGCTCGGCATGCTGCTCGCGGGCGCAGCGATGCTCCTGCTCACCCGGCTCGGCACCAACTCCAGCTACCTGAGCGACGTCCTCCCTGCACTGCTGGTCACCGGCGTCGGGCTCGGCCTCGTCTTCGCCCCAGCGACCAACACGGGTACCGCCGGCACCGCCACGAGCGACGCGGGTGTCGCCTCGGCCATGGTCAACACGAGCCAACAGATCGGCGGCTCGATCGGCACCGCGCTGCTGAACACCCTCGCCGCGAGCGCAACCACCGCCTACCTCGTCGCGAGGCCACACACCGCCTCCGTCGCCGCGCACGCAGCCGTGCACGGCTACACGACCGCTTTCTGGTGGTCCGCCGGCATCTTCTTCGCCGGAGCGATTCTCGCCGCCCTCGTCCTCAAGCCCGGCGTGCAGCAAATCGGCCTTAACCCCGAGCCTGCACTCACGCATTGATCCGAAGTAAAGGAGAAAGCAGATGATCGAAGCACAGAACCTCACGAAGCGCTACGGCGAAACGACCGCCGTCAACGATCTCACATTCACCGTCGAGCCCGGCATCGTGACCGGATTCCTCGGCCCGAACGGCTCAGGCAAATCCACCACGATGCGGCTGATTCTCGGGCTCGACGCCCCGAGCGAGGGTGAAGTCAAGGTCAACGGCAAACGCTACGCCGAATTCGCCGCGCCGTTGCATGAGGTGGGAGCCCTCCTCGAGGCGCGTTCGGTCCATCCCGGACGCTCCGCCTACAACCACCTGCTCGCCCTGGCGCAGACGCACGGAATCCCGCGAAGCCGTGTCGACGAGCTGATCGAGCTCGTCGGTCTCGAATCGGTGGCGAAGAAGCGCGCCGGCCAGTTTTCGCTCGGGATGGGCCAGCGGCTCGGAATCGCCTCAGCCCTGCTCGGCGATCCCGAGGTCGTGATGCTGGACGAGCCGGTCAACGGCCTCGATCCGGACGGCATCCGCTGGATCCGCGACCTCATGAAGACGCTGGCAGCGGAAGGCCGCACCGTGTTCCTCTCATCACACCTGATGAGCGAGATGGCGCTCACCGCCGATCACCTGATCGTGATCGGGCGCGGGCGCCTGATCGATGACGTGCCAGTCGACGAGTTCATCAGCCGGCACTCCAAGCACGTCGTCCGAGTCCGCTCGCCGCAAGCCGCTCGGCTCGCGGAGCTCATCGCGGGCCCCAATGTGACGACCGAAGCGGTTCAACCCGGATCGTTCGAGATCGAAGGCCTTACCGCGGAGCGGATCGGCACGACAGCTGCCGCGAACGAGATCGTCCTCTACGAACTCGCGCCTCAACAGGCCTCACTCGAGGAGGCGTTCATGGCTCTCACTCGCGACGAGGTCGAATACCAAGCCGGCACACCCACACACACCGACGACCACGAAGGAGCCCTCGCAGCATGAGCACCACCACCGCACTCCCAACCGCAATCGTCAGAACTCGAATCCACACCGGTCGCGTCACGCAGGCGCGCGTCGCGCTGTCGGAGTGGACGAAACTTCGCACGCTCCGCTCGACCCGCTACGCGCTCCTCGCGGGTGTCGCGATGACAATCGGATTCACGATCATCTTCGCCCTCGTCAACGCGAGCCGCTGGGGCAGCATGAGCGCCTCCGACCGGGCCGGCTTCCATCCGCTGGACACGAGCCTGGTGGGCGTCCTGGTCGCCCAGCTCGCGATCGGCGTGCTCGGCGTCCTCGTGATCAGCGGCGAGTACTCCACCGGCATGATCCGCTCGACGTTCGCCGCCGTCCCAAAAAGGCTGCCGGTGCTCTGGGGAAAGGCAGGCGTCTTCGGTCTCGTCACGTTCGTACTCGCTCTTCCCTCGACCCTGATCGGGTTCTTCGCCGCGCAGGCAATCCTCAAAGGACACAGCCTGAACGGGCATGACATCGCCCTCTCCTTCTCCGACCCCGGTGTCGCGCGTGCCGTGATCGGTGGAGCGCTCTACCTCACGCTCGTCGGCCTCTTCGGACTCGGGCTCGGAGCGGTCCTCCGCAACACCGCCGGCGGCATCTCCGCACTTGCGGGGATCCTCTTCGTCCTACCCACGGTCATGAGCGTCCTTCCTTCGAACTGGAACAACGCGATCTCCCCCTATCTCCCGAGGGACGCGGGACAGGCGATCATGCGAACCGGCCATCCAGCCCACACCCTCGCACCCTGGACGGGACTCGGTGTGCTCGCCGCTTACAGTGCTGTCGCCATAGCCATCGCGGCGATTCAACTCCGGCGACGCGATGTCTAGGCGGGACCGTCAGCCAGATGCTCGACAGCCTCGCCGAGATGGGCCTCGTCGAGCGCACCCAACGCTTCTTCACCTCGACAGCTCGATGCGCCACGAGGGCTCGCGCAGTCGCGCACTCTCGGCGCATTTCGCGGCGGCCTGGCAGCAGGCGAACCCCGACGGGACGGTGGTCTACCGCGATCTCGCCGGCGATCCGATCCCGCACCTCGACCTGACGGCGTTCAGCGCGAACTTCGTCGCAGACGACGACCGCACCGCGCCGCAGCGCGAAGCGCGGAAGCTGACCGAGACGCTCGCGAACGAGCTCCTCACCGCGGATGAGGTCGTCATCGGCATCCCGCTTTACAACTACGGGCCACCCTCCACTTTCAAGGCGTGGCTCGACCGCATCGTCGTGCCGGGCCTGACGGTCGATCCGGGGAGCGGCGGTCTCCTCGGACGCCGGCCGCTGACGTTCACGGCCGCGCGTGGTGGCGGCTACGGGCCGGGAACGCCCCGTGAGGGCTGGGACCACCGCGAACCCTGGCTGCGCCACGCATTCAGCCAACTCGGCTTCGACGACATCCGCTTCATCCACGCCGAGCTCACCCTCTCGCGAGACTCCCCGCGCCTCAGCGGCCTCGAAGACCTCGAGGATAAAAGCATCGCCGACGCCCACGCGGCCATCGACGAGCTGTTCGCAAAGAGACGAGAGATCGCGGCCTAACATCGTGGCCCCAGACGACGTCATCACGCTCTTCGATGGGGCTGAGTATTGGTACGCGAGCGCCCGAGCGGCCTTGCGACGCGGTCGTCGTGGAGTTCCGGCTCCACGACCGCTGCGCCCAACAGCTGACACACGCCCGAGGCGGTTCAGGTTTTCGCGCGCGGCCTATGCGCGAAGTACTTCGAGAGCAGCGAGCCCTAGCGGAACTCCGTCTACGAACTCCCTCCCACTGAGAGGGGTGGTCACCGGCCTCTCGCGATGAGACTCCTCGATCCGTCGTCGATCGAGGAGGTTCGAGGTGATCCAGCAGGGGCAGGTGTTCAAGCTGAAGGCGAGGGGCGCGGATGGGCAGCCGTTGTGGGCGTACCGCTACCGGCTGGAGGGACGCGGCTCGACGCGGCTGCAAGTGGGCGGGCTCGCGAGTCGCGCTGAGGCGCTGAAGGCTCTTGAGAAGGTGCTCGCACGACTCGGGCCGGGCGGTCGTCCCGCGACGATGACGCCTGGCGAGTTGGTCGACGAGTACCTGGAGATGCATCAGGCGGAGCCGATCACGATCGCGAAGCTGCGCTGGCTACTCGGCAAGGCGACCGCAGCTCTCGGAGATATCCGCCTGGCTGATATCTCGCCGAAGGAGGTGTACGCGTGGCGGCTGACGATCCCCGGGGCACCGTTTCGAGGCGACGCAGGCGCTTCGCCAGGTGCTGAACCGTGGAGTCGCCTGGGGGCAGATCGACTACAACCCTGCCAAGCGGGGAGTCCCGAACCCTGCGAGGCGAGCGAAGGAGAAGCGCCCGTTCGAATCGTGGGAGCAGATCGACGCCGTCGCAGAGCAGCTCGGTCCGCTCTACGGACCAATGATCGTGTTCGCGGCCGCCACGGGGCTTCGTCCCTCGGAACTGTTCGCGCTCGGACCGCGCGACGTCGACCGCGCCGCCGGCGTCCTCTATGTGCGGCGGGCATACGCAAACGGTCGGATCAAGCACACCAAGACGCGGCTGAGCACACGCGCCGTCCCGCTGCAGGCGGTCGCGCTCGAGGCGCTCGACCGCCTGTCGTCACCGTCAGAGAACCCGATCCTGTTCCCGAACTTGCGCGGCGGCCGGATCGACTTCCGCAGCTTCGGCCGCCGCCACTGGAAACCCGCGCAGACGAAGGCCGGGGTCGAGCCGCTCCGGCATCTCTACGACCTGCGTCACACCTACGCCACGTTTGCGTTGCGGGCCGGCGTGTCGGTCTTCGCGGTCTCTCGCTTCATGGGCTCGAGCGTCGCGAGAATCGACTACCACTACGGTCACCTCGCCCGCGATAGTCGCGGGCATGCCGTTTCGCTCCTCGACGCGATCGCGGTCGAAAGAGCGGTGGACGCTGGGTGGACGTCGCCAGCAACGCCCGCAAAGCCGCATGCCACGAGCGATTCCAGGCCTCGGAGGAGGCGATCCCGGCGAGCGGTGGACGTTTGGTGGACGCCGAGGCCCAGAACCGTCGCCTCACCTGCAAACAAAAGGAGCTGATCAGCAGGGACTTCGTGAAGCCCTCTGACGGACTCGAACCGTCGACCCCCTCCTTACCATCGGTTTCGGCTTGGTTAGGGCGCTTCGCGCCGTTGATAGACACCAGCTCTTGCGTTCTGTTGCGCCCTCGTTTTTCCAAGATCTTTCCACCACTACGCCCGAGGCCACTGGATCGCCGCCACGAAGGTTCACACTCTCGCGTCGGTGTACTTCGCTCGGTACGCGCGGAGCACGCTCTCCTTGGTGCATTCGATTCGGCAAGTCCCGGTCGGTGCCGCCTTGATCAGCATGTCCTCGTTCGGGCCGTAGATGAAGATGTGGTGGAACGCCCCGCGGAGAGCCCCGCCTCCGCCGAGAGCTTCCTTGGCCAGCTCGCCGCAGGCGAGGATGCCAGGGAGGTTGGAGAGGAAGGAGACCGAGGGTGCGCGCGTGTCGGGCAGTTCGTCGCAGTTGCCGTCCGCCGCGGCGCCGTCACCCTGCCTCGTGCACCCGAGGCAACCCCATTCGCCTAGGAGGACTCGCTCCACCGTGACGTTGGCGTCGCGCCCGGTTGCGCCGTCGATGAGCACACGAGGGAGTTCGCGCTGGACCTCGTGGCGGGCGGGATCGTTGTCGAGCCCGGTGATGACGACGTCGTAACGTCGGTCCTGCCGACGCCGGCCGAGCTCGCGCTTGAAGCTCGCGAACGGGCACGGGTATGGCTCGACGTGCAGGTTCGGTGTCCGCGCAGCAAGGAACTCCTTCGCCTCATCGACCTTACGGACCTCGGCGAGTGCGCTCTCGATCCGCGCGTAGGTGACCCGGTTCAGGTTGTCGCGGCTGATCCGGTCGTGGTCGACAAGTCGAAGCAACCCGCGCACATTCGCGCCGAGGGCGG
>JALYLK010000020.1 GCA_030774275.1 Actinomycetota bacterium | reverse complement strand
GCATCACCAACGGAGCTCTCTCGGTGAGCTCGTTCTGGTCGGCGCTCGGTGTCGCGCTTGCCGCCGCTGCCGTCGGCGTCGTTCTCGACGTGGTGCTGGGGACGAACGACGACGACACCTACACCTTTAGAGTCATCCAGCGGATCGCACGCCGCTCCGGCGAGCGGACGATCACCGACGCGCCGGGAATCGTGTTCCTGGAGATCGACGGCCTGGGCCTGCCGGTGCTCAAGCGGGCGATGCGAGACGGCAACGCTCCCACACTGGCGCGCTGGGTCGGCGAGGGAACGCACCGGCTCGCCGAGTGGGAGACGGATCTCTCCTCGCAAACGGGCGCGAGCCAGGCCGGCATCCTGCTCGGGTCGAACGAGGACATTCCGGCCTTTCGCTGGGTCGAGAAGGAGACTGCAAAGCTCGTCGCCTGCTCCGGTCCGCCCGACTGCGCCGAGATCGAGCGGCGCCATGCCTCCGGCCGCGGCCTGCTCGTCGATGGCGGCGCCAGCCGCGGCAACCTCCTCTCCGGTGAGGCCGAGCACGTGATCCTGACCGTCAGCCGGATGGACGCCGAGAAGCGCTCGAACCCCGGCTACCGGGCCTTCTTCGCGAACGGGTTCAACGTGGTGCGGGTGCTCGTCCTGTTCGGCTGGGAAGTCTTGCTCGAGTGGTCGGCCGCAGACCGGGCAAAGCGCCGCGACGTTCGCCCGCGCGGCCACCGCGGCGGGCTCTACCCGTTCATGCGGGCGGCGCTCTGCGTCGTCGTCCGCGACCTGATCGTGTACGGCGTGCTCAGCGACATGATGAAGGGGCGGCCCGCGATCTATGCGACGTTCTCGAGCTACGACGAGGTGGCTCACCACTCGGGCCTCGAGCGGGCAGACACGCTCGAAGCCCTGCGCAAGCTCGATCAGCAGTTCGGGCGGATCGAGCGAGCCCGCGCGTACGCGGCGCGACCGTACGAGATCGTCGTCCTCTCCGACCACGGACAGACGCAGGGAGCGACCTTCAAGCAGCGGAACGGCCACGGACTCGACGAGCTCGTCGAGCGCTCGCTCGCGCAGGGCGTCGTCACCAATGTTGGCGGCGGGGACGAGCAGGGCTCGATGGTCGGAAACGCTGCGGCCGAGGCGACCGGACAGAAGAAGGGGAAACGGCCCAAGAACGATGTCTCCGACAAGGACGTGGTCGTCCTCGGCTCGGGCAACCTCGGTCTCGTCTACCTGATGGAGGAGCGGCGGCGGTTGACGCGCGAGGAAATCGAGGCGCGGCATCCGCGCTTGCTACCAGCGCTGCGTGATCACCCGCACGTCGGCTGGTTGCTCGTCCATTCCGAGCGGGACGGACCGGTGGCGCTCGGGGCGAGCGGGACGCACTATCTGGCGGATGGACGGGTGGATGGAGACGACCCCCTGGCCGACTTCTCGGAGAACGCGCCTCAACACCTGCTGCGAACGGACGGCTTCGAGCACGTCGCGGACATCATGGTCGGCAGCTTCTACGACCCGGATCTAGGCGAAGGCTGCGCTTTCGAGGAGCTGATCTCCTTCCACGGCGGCATCGGCGGTATACAGACGCGGCCCTTCCTTCTCTATCCGGCAGTGCTTCCACTTCCGGGCGAGCCGATCGTCGGCGCTGCGGCCGTCCACGGCCTCTTGTCGGACTGGCGCCGCCTGCTGAACGACGGATCGGTAGCCGCCGCCAAGGTTTACCGAAGCTCTCCTGCGCTCGAGCCTGCGCCTCGTTGATGCGGATGCTCTGATGACGGAAGTGACGCAAGCCTGGCGACCCGGGTCCCGCGTCGCCCGCGTCCGGGCGAGCCACAGCTACGGACTCGTGCTGCTGCTGATCGTCGTCACATTCGTTTTCATCTCGGTCGCACCCGACAGCAATTGGGCCGACAGTGTTCTCGCGTTTCTCCAGAGCATCACTCTCGTCACGGCGCTCTGGACGTCGGGTGTCGCGCGCACCGACTCGACTCTGAGCCTCAGCCTGGTCGCGCTTTCGAGCCTGGCTGCGCTCGGGCTGGTGGTCTTCGGCGGGAACGGATTCGCGGGCGCCATCGGGATCCTCTCGGGAGTGCTGACGGTCGCCACGATCGGGACGATTGCACTCGGCGTGGTCGACCAGGGCGAGGCCAACGTCAAGGCGGTGACCGGGGCGATTTGTGTCTACGTGCTCATCGGACTCGTGT
>JALYLK010000019.1 GCA_030774275.1 Actinomycetota bacterium | reverse complement strand
GCGTAGGCGTTTGCTTGTGGTGCACGGATCGGTGTGTGGATGATCCTGATTCCTTCGCTGCGGAAGATCTCGTCGAACGAGGCCGTGAACTTGCTGTCGCGGTCGTGGATCAGGAATCGCATCCGCTCGAACACTCCAGTGAAGCTGAGGTTGCGTCCCTGCTGAGTCACCCAGACGCCGGTCGGGTTGCTCGTGCAACCCGCTAGGTGGACGCGCCGACTGCCGAGCTCGATGAAGAACAGGACGTAGAAGCGACGGAGCGAGATCGTCTCGACGGTGAAGAAATCGCACGCGAGCGTGCTCGCGGCTTGCTGGCGGAGGAAGTCTCGCCAACTCGGACCCGTACGCCGCGGCGCCGGCTCGAGCCCAGCGGCGAGCAACAGCCGTCGCACGGTGCTCGCCGAGACGCGGCGGCCGAGCTTCAGCAACTCACCGGCGATCCGCGGGTAGCCCCAGCGCGGATTCTCGCGGGCGAGCCGAAGCACCAGCTCTCGCAACTGACGATCGACTGCCGGCCGGCCCGGCTTCCCGCGCGGCTGGGCCCACTTTCGTCGAACCAGCTCACGGTGCCAACGCAGAAGTGTTTGTGGCGTCACGACCAGCCTCTGTCGCCGCCTCTGCGGTAGCACTCGGGCGAGCGCAGCGAGGAAGGCACGATCGGCAGGCCGAAATGAGCGGCGATCAGCTTGCCGTCCGAGTACGACGAGCTGATGCCGCAACACGAGCAACTCAATTTCTTTGGCGAATTCGCGGCGCCGGCTTCCGACAAGCAACCGCAGAACAGCCGAGAAGGCGAGATAGGCGAAAGAAAGAAGCATCAGCCGATGCTCCCAGAGCCGTTGCCAGCGGTGCCGAGAACTGGAACCTACGTTTTGAAACCCCTCAGGCTCGCGCCGGCCCCCTTGCAATTTTCGTCACATAGAGAGATAGTCGCCCAACCTGGCAGGCGCCGAAAGCAGCTCCAGGGAAAGCGAGGGAGAGGTTATGACCAAGCTTCTAGGCATCGCCGCGATGCTCCTTGCCGCGCTGGCCTTCATCGGCTCGGCTGGTGCGGATCAGCCTGTGACTGGAACATTCCCGATCGGCCTGCATGCCACCTTTCCAGCCGGCACGTTCTGCAGTTTCGATGTGAGGCTCGACCTCGACGGAACCGGCAGCTTCTCGATCTTCGACAACCCACCGCGAAACATCCAGCACTACAAGGAGCAAGGCACCGTCACTGCCAACGGCAAGACGCTGCTCGTCAACAACCACTGGAACGTGACGACCACTCCGCCTAGCAGTCCGGCGGAGGAACTTGGCGTCTTCACCCAGCGCGGCGCGCCATTCCACATCCAAGCGCCCGGCGGGGGCATCGTGCTTCTCGATGCGGGATACCTCGTCACCCTCTTCCCGTCCGGGACGGTCGTCGTCTCGCACGGTCAATTTCCGTTCGAGGTCGAAGGTGACGTATCGGCGGTCTGCGCTGCGCTGGCGCCGTAGCACGGCCGCTCATCAAGCGGTGACGAGGGTTTTCGGTCGGCCGAAAGAGCGACTAGAACCAACAAGCACCCGCTCTACACCTACACACTCGATAAGAAGGCGGGCCAGACAAAGGGCGAGGGCATCCTCGCCTTCGGCGCCAAGTGGTACGCCCTCTCCGCCAAAGGAGCGGCGGTCATCAAGACATCCACCACTACGACCACCACGACGACTACCTGTCGCTACCCACCCTGCTAGGAATCCGGGAAGCGCTATTGCGTTCGGCTCGCCGCCCGGCCCGCCGGCTAGGAGCGCTCAGTCCAAGGCATCGTGCCCACGACGTTGGCGGCGATCAGCGTTCGGTCGGTGGGGTCCCACACGAGCACGGTGTCTGCCTGGGTGAGAGCGATCAGAGCGGTCATTGCTGCGGGGCTGGGAGCGATGAAGTGCTGCTCGTCGTCCTCGGTAATGATCATGACCTGGAACCGGCCGTCGCCCCCATCTGGGCCAGCGACCCAATTTGCGTTGAGAACTTTCACCCGTCTCGCCTGCTCGCTTGCACCCGGCATGACATCGAGTAGTAAAACGCAATGCGCTCGTGCTGAAGGAACTACGAGCGCGAAGACCGGAACCCAAGCTGTCCAATCGGCCTTCTCGACAGTCGCCCCCTGCTGACCTAGCCTCAAAAACGGGGCCCGAGGATGGGAAGCGTCCTAGGCGTTCGGCTCGCCGCCCCGGCCCCGCGCTCTACGAAGAGGCAACCCCGACTGATGAACCGGGTCAGTTGCTGCTGGCGAATCAAGAGTGGCCGCGCCCGCCTCTGCCGGCGAGGGGTTGGCGGCTCTCTCCCCCCGACCTCCCGCGGACGCGGCCCCGATGCAGAGTCGCCGGGCGCCCAAAGAGGACACGCCCGTTTCGGTCAGTAGCTCAAGCGCCCTTCTCGAAGTAGCCTGAGCCCAGGGCTGGGAACCCGGCCCTCATACCTCCCCGATGTTTCGGCGCCGACCAACCGGAAAGGCCGTGCTCTCGTAGAAGGAAGCCGTCAACGGAGGAGGAGGCAATGAAGGTTGCACTTGCGCTTCGTCGGATCGGGCTGAACAGCTCGCTGTTGCACAGTCTTGGTCTCGGCTCAATAGTGGCAGCGCTCTCGCTTTGGGCTCGTTCCGCGGCAATCTCGGACAGGGATCGCAAGGCGCGTGCCGAGCGACTTGCCATCTTCGTAGGGCTTTGGCCGCCGACCTTCGTCCTGCTGGGAAAGGTCTTGCAGGACATCGAGGCAACGCCCGAGGAGCAGGTGGTCCGCGCGCGCGAGCCCGAGAAGGAGGCGGTGAACGCGTAAAGGGATCGGCGGAGCGTCAAGGACTGGTTTACGTCGAGGTAGGCACCGGGGTAGGCACCGCACGTGCATTCCCGGCATCGCTGGCACGTCTGACCCGCGCAACATGCCGAATCGCCGCGGCTGCGCGGATTCAGATGGGCGGTACTGGGCTCGAACCAGTGACCCCCAGCTTGTCGAGCCGCCCCCACGCTTCGCGTGGGTTCGCGGCCGCTGCCTTCCCCGGTGTTTTCGGGCCCTGCTGTTAGCAGGCGTTAGCACCGATCAGTTGAGGCGCTTGTCTGGCGCGATTCACCGACCGACGCCCTCTACGGCCGCAGAATGACCTTTCCGAAGGTTTCGCGCGCTTCGATTATGCGGTGTGCCTCAGCGGCTTGTTCGAGCGGGAACTCGCGGTCGATCACGGGTTTGAGCTTTCCCTCTGCGGCGAGGGCGATCAGCCGTTCCATCGTCTCGCGGCTTGCTTGAGCCGCGCCGACGCCCTGGATGCGGGCACGCTTCCCTTCCAGACGGGCTCGCAGGGGCGGCCTCAGGTCGCGATGATGCGGCCGTGAGAGCAGACGCGAAGGTCGGACGACGCATCAAGGCGCTCCGCGCCGAACGCGGCCTGTCCCAACGCGACCTCGCCGGGCCGGGGATGAGCTACGCCTACATCTCGCGCATCGAGGCGGGCGCGCGGACTCCATCGCTCTCGGCGCTGATCGAACTTGCCGACCGCCTCGACACCAGCGCCCTCTACCTCGCGACCGGCAGGACGAGCGGCCGCTGCCCGCTCTGCGGTCGGACCTGATCGGATCGCGGTCGTAGTCGTCGGCTGGTCAGCCCTTCGTGTGCTTCAAACAGCGAGATCCTCGTTCGCGCCTGCGCGAGCGTGAGCGCGCCGCGACAGACCTGCCGCTTCAGTGACGTCTCGATCCGATCGACGGCGTCGGCGCGCGGGCGCGGCTCGGGCCAGAGGTTCTTCACGCTCGTTCGGTGGCCGCCGAGCTCAAGCGGAATCAGGTGATCCTCCTCGTAGCGCGAGCGACTGCCCGCCTCGGTACTGACGCGTCTGTACGGTCA
>JALYLK010000018.1 GCA_030774275.1 Actinomycetota bacterium | reverse complement strand
GGCCGCAGGAGTCGATCGCTGGCTCCTCGGCGGTGACTACGGCGTGGTGAGCCCTTTTCCGCTCGAGACGTTGGCCCGTCTGCGGGAGTTGCCGAATGCGACCTGGGTCCGCGGCAACGGCGAGCGCTGGCTGGTCGAGCCGCCGGAGGACCGGCCCGAGGTGACAGAGATGTACGAGCGATTTCAGGGCCAGATCCCGGATGAGGAGGTGCAATGGCTGTACGCGTTGCCGCCGCAGGCTGACCTCGATGGGATTCTCTACGTCCACGGCTCGCCGCTCGCCGACGACGAGAGCTTTGCCGCCGAGCCGCAAGAGGGGGAGGAGCCCCTGCTGGCTGGAGTTCACGACAGGTCGATTGTCTTCGGCCACAGCCATCTTCAGTTCCGTCGCCCAGGCCCGAACGGAACGGATCTCGTCAATCCGGGCAGCGCCGGAATGCCGCTCGACGGCGACCGTCGCGCCGCGTGGGCGACGCGGAACGGTGACTTCGCGTTCAGGCGGACGGAGTACGACGTGGAGCACGCCGCGGCTGCGTACCGGGCGATGGGCTGCGACTTCGGTGAGTTTGCGGCCCGGCGGATCGAGAAAGGCTCGGACTAGTGATGGGGCACTAATGCTGGGGATTCTCTACGACGTTCATGGCAACTTGAGCGCACTCGACGCCGTGTTGGCCGAGGCCGATCGCGAGGGCATCGACGAGTGGCTGCTCGGCGGCGACTACTGTGCTTTCGGGCCCTGGCCGGTCGAGACGCTCGGCCGCCTGCGCGAGCTCGAGAACGCGACCTGGCTCCGTGGCAACGGCGAGCGCTGGCTCGTCGACCCCCCGCTCGACCTGCCGGCCGAGCAGAGCCAGTTCATCTTCGCCGCTCTCGCCTCTGCAATCGCCCAGCTGCCTTCAGCCGACGTCGATGCCCTCGTGGGTCTGCCGACGCTGGAGGAGCGCGACGACGCCTTCTACTGCCACGGCTCGCCGCTCTCGGACGTCGAGAGCTTCCCGCCGGACCCTGACGAAGGCGACCTCCGACTCCTTGCCGGCGTCAAGGAACGGCAGGTCGTCTTCGGTCACAGCCATCTTCAGTTCCGGCGACCGGGCTCCAACGAAACCGATCTGGTCAACCCAGGCAGCGTCGGCATGCCGCTCGACGGGGACACACGTGCCGCCTGGGCGATCCGTCTCGAGGACGGCGGGCTCGAGTTCCGCCGTACGCCCTACGACGTCGCGGCCGCGGTCGAGAAGATCCGCGAGTACGACTGGGGCGAGCTTGTCGCGCAACGGCTCTTGAACGGGCGCGATCCTTAGACGCCGGTAGCGCCTCGCGCGAGGTTGGTAGGCGACGTTTCACGGACAGTCCCTCAGGGACTGTCACTACAGCGGCACCGGGGACTGTCCCTATGACCGCTACGAGCTGAGCGACGCGTCCAGTGTGATCTCGGGCACCGCGGCCAGCGCCTTCGAGACCGGGCAGTTCTTCTTGGCATCCTCGGCCGCCTGCTCGAACCCCGCCTCGTCGAGGCCGTCGACTTCCCCTCGGACACTCAGGTGGATTGCGCTGATGCCGAAGCCGCCGTTCACCTTGTCCAGCGTCACCTGAGCGTCGGTCTCGAGCTTCGCGGGCGCGTGTCCGGCCTGGGCGAGGCCGCCCGCGAGTGCCATCGAGAAGCAGGTGGCGTGCGCGGCGGCGATCAGCTCTTCAGGGCTCGTCTTGCCGCCCGGTTGCTCGAACCGCGAGGCGAACGTGACCTGCTCGTGCTCGACCGCGTGGCTCGATTCGAGATCGAACTCGCCCTGCCCGCTCCTGAGATCGCCTGTCCAGATCGCCCGTGCCTTGCGCTCAATCGCCATCCTCAGCCTCCTCTTCGCCTGCTCCGCTTGGCTTGTAGTACGTCCGGCCCCGCAACTCTTCCGGGAGGTAGTCCACTTCAAACCCGGCCGGGTCGCTGTGAGGGTAGATGTAGCCCTGCCCCCGGCCGAGCTTCTTCGCGCCGTAGTAGCTCGCGTCGCGGAGCTCGTCGGGCGGTCGCAGCTGACCGTGCTCGCGCACGTCCTGTGTCGCCTCCTTGATCGCGACGTAGCTCGCGTTCGACTTCGGCGCCCTGGCGAGGTAGATCGCCGCTTGCGAGAGGTTAAGCCGGGCCTCGGGCAGACCGACGTGCTCGACCGCATGCGCGGCCGCTACCGCAACCTGCAGCGCTCGCGGATCGGCATTGCCGATGTCCTCGGACGCGAGCACGATCATCCGCCGGGCGATGAAGCGCGCGTCCTCGCCGCCTTCGAGCATCGCGGCCAGGTAGTAGACGGCCGCGTCGGGATCAGAGCCGCGCATCGACTTGATGAACGCCGAGATGAAGTCGTAGTGGGCGTCGCCGCCCTTGTCGTAGACGAGCGGCCGCTTGCGGGCTGCGTCCTCGACGTGCTCAGCCGTCGGGACCTGGTCCCCGGCCATGGCCGTTTGGGTCGCGAGCTCGAGGATGCTCAGCGCGTTGCGTGCATCGCCCCCCGCGCGCTGCGCGACCAGCGGGACCAGGTCCGGGGACATGTCGATTCCGAGCTCGGAAGCGCCTCGCACGACCACCGTCTCGAGCTCGTCCTCCGAGAGCGGTTCCAGCTCGTAGATCTGCGCTCGGGAGAGCAGTGCTGAGTTCACTTCGAAGTACGGGTTCTCGGTCGTCGCTCCGATCAAGGTCACGAGCCCCTCCTCGACCGCCGGCAGCAGCGCGTCCTGTTGGGCCTTGTTGAAGCGGTGGATCTCGTCGAGGAACAGGATCGTCCGCTGACCGGTCGCGCCGAGCCGCTCGCGGGCTGCTGCAAGCACCTCGCGCACGTCCTTGACCGTGGCCGAGACGGCGGAGAGCTCCACGAACTGCGCCCCTGTCGTGTGGGCGACGATTCGCGCCAACGTCGTCTTGCCGCTTCCCGGTGGCCCGTAGAGGATCATCGAGCCGACCCGGTCCTCGGCAATCGCCAGTCGCAGTGCCGAGCCCTCGCCCAGCACCTGCTCCTGGCCCACGAACTCGCCGAGCGTGGAAGGCCGCAGGCGCATGGCCAGCGGAGCCACGTCCGAGAGCCGGGCCGCGGCCGCGTCCGAGAAGAGGTCGCTCACGCCCGAAGTATGCTCTCCGTGTGGCGGTCGAGGACTACTCCGAGCCCGTTCTCCCGGGCGCCGGCGCGAGCGATTACGAGCGCTACCTGCGCACGGATGAACTGCTTGCGCTGCAACCCGAGCCGGGCGGGTGGGCTCACCGCGACGAGCTGCTCTTCACGACCGTCCACCAGTCCTCGGAGCTCTGGCTCAAGCTCGCCTGGAACGAGGTGGAGGAGGCCACGCGGCTGCTGGACGGTGGGGAACTCGCACCGGCGATCCGTCTGCTGAGTCGCGCCTCGCTCTGTCTTCAGTACGTGACCGGTCAGCTCGACATGCTCGAGCAGATGTCCCCTTGGGAGTACCAGGTCATCAGGAAGAAGCTCGGCCATGGCAGCGGCTTCGATTCCCCGGGCTTCCGGGAGATCCGCCGGGCGACGCCGGCGCTCGGACAGGCGTTCTCGCGACTCCTCCGAGAGCGCGGCCTCGGCGTCGTCGAGCTCTACGTTCAGGGCCGCGAGCACGAAGAGCTCTACCAGCTCGCCGAGTGCCTGATCGAGTGGGATGAACGCCTGACGCTCTGGCGCATGCGCCACTACAAGGTGGTTTCGCGGATCATCGGGGACGAGGTGGTCGGCACCCAGGGCACTCCTGTCGAGTTGCTGGGAGGCTTGATCAAGCAGAGGTTCTTCCCCGAGCTTTGGGATGCTCGGAACCGGCTGACCGCCCTCGCGAACGAGGAATGAGCTCAGCGGAGCTCTGGAGCGGCGGCAACTACGAGCTGGTCGCGGCTCGCCTGGCGGAGATCCACGACACCCTCGTCGAGAGTCTCGTCCCGCAGGAGGGAGAGCGCTGGCTCGACGTTGCGACCGGGACGGGCGAGGTGGCCCTCCGCGCCGCTCGCGCCGGCGCCGATGTGACCGGTCTCGACATCGCGCCGAGGCTGCTCGAGCTGGCGCGGTCGACGAGCTCCGACGTCGAATGGGTGGAAGGCGACGCCCAGGCGCTCCCGTTTGCCGACGACGTGTTCGACGTCGTCAGTTCGAGCTTCGGACTGATTTTCGCCCCCGATCAAGAGGCCGTGGCCCGTGAGCTGGCCCGTGTGTGCCGGGGCCGCCTTGGCCTGACAGCCTGGCGTCCGAACGAGGGTCCCCATGCGCTCTACGCGGTTTTCGCGGGCGAGCAGCCGGCAGGGCCGTCTGCCGACGACTGGGGCCGCGAGGAGCGCGTGCGGGAACTGCTGAGTGACGCCTTCGAGCTCGAGCTGGAGGAACGGGTCTGGTGGCTCGAAGGTGGCTCGCCGGAGGATGTCTGGGACCTGATGTCGACCGGCGCGCCGCCGCTCAAGGCGCTCGTCGATTCGCTCGAGGCCGACCGCCGGGCTGAGTTTCGCGACGCGATGATCGAGTACTGGTCGGGGTTCGAGACCCCCAACGGCGTGCGCGAGCCGCGGGGTTACCTGCTCGTCCGCGGGCGGCGCCGCTGATGGCCACGATGACCCTGCGGGAGGAGGCAACCGACCTGCTCCAGCGGCTGCTTCGGCTTGACACCGTCAACCCACCGGGGAACGAGACGCTCGCGGCTGAGGTGCTGCGCGACTACCTCACCGAGAACGGAGTCCAGTCTGAGCTGTACGCAAGGGACCCCGCCCGAGCGAATCTCGTCGCGCGGATCCCCGGCCGCGGCGACGGGCCGCGGTTGCTGCTGCTCTCACACACCGACACGGTGCTGGCTGAGGCGAGCGAGTGGCGGCTCGATCCGTGGTCGGGCGAGCTCCGCGACGGCGAGATCTGGGGGCGGGGCGCTCTCGACATGAAAGGCCAGGTGGCGGCCAACGCGGTCGCTATCGCGTCGCTCGCGCGCGAGGGCTTCGACCCGAGCGGCGACCTGATCTTCGCCGCCACCGCCGACGAGGAAGTCGGCGAGGACTTCGGCCTCTCCTGGCTCTGCCGCGAGCACCCGGACGCGGTCCGCGCCGAGTACTGCGTCAACGAGGGCGCCGGCGACCGGATCGACTTCGGCGGCGGCCGGACCTTCTACCTCTGCTCCGCCGCCGAGAAGATGAGCTCCCCTTTCCGGTTGCGGGTGCACGGCCGCAGCGGCCACGCCTCGATGCCGGGTATCGCCGACAACGCGCTGGTCAAGGCCGCGGGGCTGATCGAGCGGCTCGCGGCGTTCCGACCGAGGCCGCGGCTGGAGCCGGAGCTCGCCGCCTTCCTCCAGCTGCTGGTCGGCCGCGAGGTGACCGCCGAGGAGGCCCTCGACGTCGCGCGCGGGGTACATCCGCTGGCGGGCGAGCTGGTTGAGCCGCTGCTCGGAATGACCGTCTCGCCGACGATCATCTCCGCCTCGCAGAAGCGCAATGTGATCCCGGCGCTCTGCGAGCTGATCTGCGACACGAGGTTGCTACCGAGCGAGACGCAGGCCGAGGCGGAGACCCTGCTCCGCGAGGTACTCGGCCCGGGCGATTACGACTTCGAGTGGATCGAGGGCCAGGGCGGTACGCGCTCCCCGCTCGGCACGCCGCTCTGGTCTGCGATCGAGAGCTTCGTCTCGGCGGAGGAGCCGGAGGCGAGGGTGGCGCCCGTCTGCCTCGCCGGCTTCACGGACAGCCACTGGCTCCGAGAGGCGTTCGGCACGGTCGCGTACGGTTTCTTCCCGCTCCGGACGATGGATCCGGAGGTCGCGGCGCGGCTCGTCCACTCGGCCGATGAGCGGATCGCGGTCGAAGACCTCGAGCTCGGAGTCCGTTTTCTACGACACGTCGCGCAACAGATCGGAGGTTGACCGTGGTACCCGAAGCGCCGCTGGAGCAGACCGAGTCCGGACTTGTCCCGAAAGGCGAGGGCTGGTTCGTCGTCAACGCGAGGGAAGCCCGTTGGCTGGAGCACAAGACCTTCGGCTCCGGAACGACGTTCGAGGGCGACCCCGAGTTCAAGGAGCTCGGGATCAACATCGGTGTGCTGGAGCCCGGCCAGCCGGCCTGCCTCTACCACCGGGAGAGCGCGCAGGAGAACTTCCTCGTCCTCTGGGGCGAATGCCTGCTGCTGGTCGAAGGGGAGGAGCGGGGACTGAAGGCCTGGGACTTCGTCCATTGCCCGCCCTGGACCGAGCACGTCTTCGTGGGGGCGGGCGACGGCACCTGCGGCATCCTGGCAGTCGGCGGTCGAGCCCAGCAGGAGATCGTCTATCCCATCTCCGAGCTTGCTGCCCGGCACGGTGCGAGCGTCGAGAAGGAGACGCCGAATCCCAAGGAGGCGTATGCGCCGTTCGGAAGGTCGGCCCAGGCGCCTTACCGCGGCCAGCTCGACGACGCGAGCTAGTCTCTCGGCGATGGCTGAAGACAAGATCCGGCTTGGCGGTATGGCGCTCGCGAACGGCGTGCTCGTGCACGGGCCGACGGCCTGGGCCTGCGCGATCCGCACACCGGAAGGCGAGCTGAAGGTCGAGTCCGCAGCCAAGAGCTTCCGCGCCGCGGAGGTCGAGCAGCCGTTCCTACGCGGCCCTGCGCGGCTTGCCGAGGTGATGCTTTTGTTGCCGCAGGTCCGCCGCGCGCTCCCCGAAGCCCGACTCCCGTTCGAGCGCCGCAGCGTCGTCGCGGCGATGTTCGGGGGCGCCATCGTGGCGCGGCTCATCAAGGCGTCGCGCCTGCGCCCGTTCGCGCAGGAGCTGCTCGCCGGCGCGATTTCGCTCGCTCCGGCTGCACTCGCCCTGCGGGGTTCGGACGTGGCTGCCTACCACGGCGCCGAACACATTTCGATCGGTAGCTATGAACACGGCGAGACCCGCTCGAAGGAGCACGAGCGCTGTGGCTCGCACATCGTCGGCCCGCTGCTCATCAGCTCGGCAGTCGGCGGCGCACTGGCCGCTCGCGCGCCCGAGCGCCTGCGCGGCCCCGCCCGCGCGGCGGCCCAGCTCGGTGCGGTGGGCGTCGCGACGGAGCTGTTCAGCTGGATGGTGCGCCATCCGGATCACGGTCTCTCTCGCGCGCTCGCGAAGCCGGGCCACGAGCTGCAGCACCGGCTTGCGACCGAGGACCCGAGCCCTGAGCAGCTCGAGGTCGCCGAGGCTGCCCTCGCCGCCTGCCTGAAGCTGGAACATGGCGCTGCGGGAAGGCACTAGGAGGCGACTCCCGCCCGAGATCTTCGAGCTCCCTGTCGAGAAGATGCGGGAGGGCTACTACACGGACGCATATTTCAATCACGCGCGGTCGACGTTGTTCGAGGACGAGCGACGTCCCCGTGTCGTAATGCAGGTCTTCCAGAAGAACGACGCACAGCTCGGCGGGATGGACGAGGCGATCGCGATCCTCAAGCTGTGCTCGGAGGAGTGGGACGATCTCACCGTCCAGGCCTTGTACGACGGTGATCGGATCGAGCCGTACGAGTCGGTGATGACGATCGAGGGCGACTACACCTCGTTCGCGCACCTGGAGACGTTGTACCTCGGCGTCCTCGCGCGGCGAACGCTGATCACGACGAACGTGGTCCGTGTGCTGGAGGCGGCGAACGGCAAGCCGATCATCTTCATGCCCGCCCGGCACGACCACCATCGCGTACAGACCGGCGACGGCTACGCGGCCTACGTCGCGGGCCAGGTCGTCGGGGCGCCGATCGGCGTCACCTCGGACGCGCAGGCCTCCTGGTGGGGCGGTAAAGGGGTCGGCACGGTTCCCCACGCGCTGATCTCGGCCTACGGCGGCAATACCGTGCTGGCCGCGACCAAGTTCGCCGACTGGGCCCCTGAAGACCTGAACGTCGTCGTGCTCGTCGATTTCGAGAACGACTCGGTCGCG
>JALYLK010000017.1 GCA_030774275.1 Actinomycetota bacterium | reverse complement strand
GAGGCAGAGCGCGGCTTGGCTCGCCAGTTCGACCCGGAGTGGGGCGGCTTCGGCGGCGCGCCCAAGTTTCCGCCTGCTTCCGTGCTCGAGTTCCTGCTCCGCCGGCATCACCGCACCGGCGACGAGGAGACGCTTGCGATGGTCACGCGCACGCTCGACGGGATGGCTGCGGGCGGCATGTACGACCTGCTCGGCGGCGGCTTCCACCGCTATTCGGTCGACGAGCGCTGGCTGGTTCCGCACTTCGAGAAGATGCTCTACGACAACGCACTGCTCGCGCCGGTCTACCTGCACGCGTGGCTCGTGACCGGCAAGGAACGCTATCGAGTGGTCGCCGAGGCAACGCTCGACTATCTGCTTCGAGAGCTGCGCCTTTCCGAGGGTGGATTCGCCTCCGCCCAGGATGCGGACACCGACGGAGTCGAGGGGCTGACCTTCACCTGGACGCGCGAGGAGGGCGTTCCTCCCGAGCTGCTCCAGCCGTTCGAGCACGGACGGTCGATCCTCCGCGGCGAGCTCGACGAGGAGCTGAGGTGGCGGCTGTTCGAGCTTCGCGAGCAGAGGCCGAAGCCGCTCCGCGACGACAAGGCGATCGCAGCGTGGAACGGGCTCGCGCTGGCGGCGCTCGCCGAGGCTGGACGGCGGCTCGAGCGTCCGGATCTCGTGCAGGCAGGCCGCGAGGTCGCCGAGTTCCTACTCGGGCCGCTGTCGGACGAGCGTGGCCGCCTCTATCGCAGCTGGCGGGACGGCCGCGCGCGCAATCAGGGCTTCCTCGAGGACTACGCCGACGTCGCCAACGGGTTGTACGAGTTGCACGTCGCAACGGGTGAGCTGCGCTGGCTGCAGGAGGCCAGCCGGCTCTCCCGTTTGGCGGTCGAGTTGTTCGCGGACGACGAGCGTGGCGGCTTCTTCCTCTCGTCAACCGACGGCGAGCAGCTCGTCGCCCGCAAGAAGGAGTTCGACGACCATCCCGTTCCGTCCGGCAACTCGATGCTCGCCTTTGTGCTGATCCGGCTCGGCCGGATCTGGGGTGATGACGAGCTAGAGCGCCGGGCCGCCGGGGTTTTCCGCCTGATCCGCGACGCGATCCCGCGCGCCCCGAGCGCCTTCGGCCACGCCCTCTGTGGGCTCGACCTCTACCTCGCGCCGCCGCGCGAGCTGGCCGTGATCGGCACGCCTGAGGATCCGGTCGCCCGTGCGGCGCTTGCCGGCTTCGACCCGGATGCTGTCGTTGCCTTCGGCCCCTCGGAGGATGTACCACTCCTTGCGGGCAAGGATTTTGTAGACGGGCGGCCCGCGGTCTACGTCTGCGAACGGTTTGCCTGCCAGGCGCCGGTCACCGACGCCGCGCTCCTCGCAAGCTTCTAAAGGAAGGTGGAGGGGGAGGCTGCGGCCGACTCCCCCTCCGTGAGCCCGCCGCTTGGGCGGGCAAGCTCGGCGGCCCCGCGCCGCCTACAGCTTACGTCCTCGCCCGGCCAAGCCGAGGCACGGGAGTTAAAGGGGGGCGCTGTGGCTGTGACGGTCTCCTGACAGGCCGCCAAACCGATGGGACGCCCCCAACGCAAAGACGCCGCGCAGCGAGCAAACCGACGGCGGATTCAAGACGGCTGCGTCTTCCGGCTTAAGGTACGCGCGCAGTGGCCCTCCTCTCGGTCGAGCATGTGACGCGACGGTTCGGCGGGGTCGTCGCCGTCGAGGATGTTTCGCTCGCGGTCGAGAGCGGCCAGATCGCGGGTTTGATCGGCCCGAACGGCGCGGGGAAGACGACGCTGTTCAATTTGATCACCCGGCTGTACCGACCCGACTCTGGTGAGATCGCTTTCGACGGCGAGAGCTTGCTCCGGACACCTCCGTATCGCGTCGTGCGCAAGGGAATTGCCAGGACGTTTCAGAACGTCGAGCTCTTCCCCACGATGACCGTGCTCGAGAACGTGCTCGTGGGAAAGCACGTGCGCGGTGACCGCGATGCCGGCGACCTGCTCGAAGAGGTCGGCCTCGCGTCGGTCGCGCACCGCCCCGTCGCGGGGCTTCCGTTCGGAACGATGAAGCGCGTCGAGCTGGCGCGGGCGCTCGCCTCCAGCCCTCGCCTGCTCTTGCTCGACGAGCCGGCCGGCGGACTGAACCACGAGGAAGTCGAGGAGCTCGGGACGCTGATCCGGTGGGTCCGGCGCTCGTTCGAGCTGACCGTCCTCCTCGTCGAGCACCACATGAACCTCGTGATGGGAGTCGCCGACCGTGTGCACGTGCTCGACTTCGGCCGGAAGATCGCGGAAGGAA
>JALYLK010000016.1 GCA_030774275.1 Actinomycetota bacterium | reverse complement strand
AGCCTCCGGGCGAGTTTGTCTCTGAGGACCTGCGCGCCGACTGCGCCCGCTTCCTCGAGGAGCTACGGGCGCAGATCGAGGGGCGCGCTGACCTGCCGCCCGGGAGTACGGGGTGGGTGCCGGGCCGTCTCGAGTGACCACCTAGCGGGTGTTATCGTCTCGGCGTTTTGCAAGGGGAACCAAGCCCCACCTGCGGCATATGGAGCCGGAGCACCTCTGTCTCTCCCCGAGGGGCGCTCCTTCTAAGCCGCAGCGGAACGGGCGCCACGCTCCGGCTCCACTTCTAAGTCACCTTTAAGTCACCAGCCTCGGAACGTTTTACTTTAGGCGCCACTGTCGCGGTTACCCTCGTGCTAAGGAGCCGAGCGGAGATCTAGGGGAGAGGGAACTCGGCTGTGGTCGCTCGGCTCCGCCTAGCGATTCCTCGCAGTGTCCGTTTCGGCCATCTCGACGGCTGCGTTTTAGACGACGTAGGCTCGCAACGGGCCGGGAGGAAGGGAAGCGTCCCAGGCTGAGGCTTTCGGCTCGCCGCCCGGCCTTAGATCTCGGGTTCTCTAGACGTTTGGGTGACGCAGCATGCTCGCCGATCGCTCATGTCTCGTTGGGGCGGTCGGCTCTGCGGCGCTGACCGCCCCAAGGCCGGCTAACGCCATCTGGTCGCTCTGCCGAAAAACAGCCTTGAGCCGGGGCAACGGCTTCCCCTCGGGTCTGCCGAGGGCGTCGGCTAGCCACAGAGCCCTAGGCGCCCTAGCCCTGGCTCGCCGACTCGAGCTCTCTCGCTTTACACTCGCTAGGCCGCCTCGGCCCCGGAGAGGGAGCAGCCTCGACCTCGCAGGGCCACCCTCGGACGATCTTCCGGCGGGCGCTGGACCGGGACAACCTCGTCCTCGCCGAGGTGACCGCGCGAGCCGTGGCCGCGAGCAGCCGTGGAGCCACGACTGTCGCTGGCGCTCTCGCTCGCAGCGGAGCCCCCGCCCCGCCGGGAGCAGGCCGGCCGCCCTAGCGCCGGACTCAGCGCGCTCTGCCCGGCGCAGGAAATCCGGCCGCCGCTCCAGCGCGTATTTGAAGACATGAATCGGATCGCCACCTATGCCGCCGCTTTCGGGCTTGCCGCCGCCGCGGCCGTCGGCCTAAGCGCCTGCGGGGGCTCGAGCAGCAGCTCGAGCAGCGCCTCGAGCGGCTCGAAGCCTGCCGCGGCCGGGGATACCGTCTCGCTGAAGTCGGTCTCGGGCGTCGGCGCCGTCCTCGTCGACTCGAAGGGCTTTGCCCTTTACAGCCCGGATCAGGAGAAGAGTGGCACCGTGCGCTGCATCGGCAGCTGCACCGCCATCTGGGTTCCGCTGACACTCTCGAAGGGTGTGAGCGCTCCGACCGCGTCGTCGAGCCTGATGTCGAAGCTCGGCACGGTCATGCGCCCCGATGGCAAGAGCCAGGTCACCTTCGACGGCAAACCGCTCTACCGTTTCTCCCCCGACGGCTCGCCGGGGAAGGTAACGGGCAACGGCGCCTCCGACCAGTTCGGCGGCCGAAGCTTCACCTGGCACGTCGTCTCCTCGGGGAAGACGCAGACCACGACGCCGACGACAACGAGCAGCCGCTACTAGCGCAACCCGTCCGAAACGGCCACTATGACTCTCGGGCCGGGAGGATGGGAAGCGTCCTTAAGGCGCTCGGCTAGCCGCCCGGCCCTTGACCTTCTCCTCGCGCTGTAAGAGGCTAGTGCGGCTTGTGACACCGAGGAGGCTGCGGCCGCCCGGCAGGTTGGGCCAGGCGATCAAGGCAGGCGGAGCCGCCCCTCACAACAAGGAGGGGAGATGCGACGAGCACTCATCCCGTTTGTCGCCATGATCGCTGTCGCCGCTATCGCAGCGGTGAGCGTGACTTCGGCTGCGGCGAAGCCGCGCGGCACCAACGGAAAGATCGTCACCAATAGCGACAACCTCGTGACCGGTGAAGAGCAGGTCTACACCGTCGATCCTGACGGGACGGATCGGCAGCTCGTCTTCAATAACAGCGAGGTCGGCCAGTGGTCGCCCGACGGCACGAGGATCGCGCTCGTCACCCAGCTCGGTCCCCCGCAGGTGCTCCTGTTCAACGTGGACGACGGAAGCTCTGTGTATTTCGGTCTCCCGTTCGACCTCTACCCGGGCCTGGCGCTCTTCTGCACGGTCTGGTCACCGGACGGCACCCGGCTTGCTTGCGAGGGCCAAGGCGTGATCGATCCGAGCCTGACCGGCGTCTACACGCTGCGGGCCTCCGACGGCGGCGACCTGCAACGGGTCACCTCCGACCCGACCGGCGACGATTGCCCCAGCGACTACTCGCCCAACGGCAACCGACTCGTGATCACGCGCGCGAATGACACCACCTATGCCCTCTACACGGTCAAGCTGGACGGCAGCGGCATGAAGCAGATCACCCCGGACGGGATGGACTTCAACTTCTGCAACGGGAACTGGTCGCCGCAGGGCAACCAGATCGTCTTCTCGGCTCACGTGCCGAACGCCCAGGACTTCCACAGCTCGGTCTGGGTGGTGCACTTCGACGGCACCGGCCTTCGGCAGCTCCCGATCGCCGGCCCATGTGGGGGCCTGTTCTCGGACCCGAGCACATACGGATGCTTCAACCCCGTCTGGTCACCGGACGGGCAGAAGATCGCCTTCGGGCGCAACCAGGACGACGGCCAGCGCGATCTCTACACGGTCAACGCCGACGGGTCCGGCTTGTTCCAGGTGACGAACACGCCGGACATCAGCGAGTTCAACGGTGACTGGGGGACCCACCCGCTGACGCCGTAGGCCGATCTCAGCGAAGGGTGGCGGGGGCTTTACGGCTCGCCGCCACCCAACCCCTTCGCGCCTAGGCGTTCGGCTCGCCGCCCGGCCCCTTTCAGGAAGCAAGCTCAGCTCTCGCGCTGCTGAAGGGCGACCAGCGGGGGCCGCCGAACAGGCATAATTTCCTCGTTTGCCTAAATCGACAACGCCGGGAGACGTGGCTGTCGGGTCTGCCAAGAGACCGATCCTGCCGCGAGAGCGTTGCCAAGGCGGGAGTGCGTGACCTTCATTGACTTCGCCCCATACTACGAGGCTAGGAGCGCAACGCCTCTCAGCTGACACAAGTTGCCCCTACCATCGCTCACACTGGCGCAGGCTCTCGCCAGAAGCGCTGCGGCTGGGGTCTGTCGAACGCCCGATCCGCGGATCAGAACTCAACGGACGAGGGTCGCGGACCGAACAGATGTCGCTCGCCTGGGCCACCGTACTCTCGCCAGAAGGACGCGAATCGGGATCACGAACGATGTGCTGGCGCTCGCCCTCGTGGGTTGGAGGCTCCGGAAAGAATTGGAGGGCGGCCCTGCGACGGAACCGCCCTCCTTAATTGGAAGCGGCCAGGTGGCGCGGCGAGCCCCACAATGTCCGCAGCTTCCTCGCCTCTGCATCGACGGCCACCGCGCCCTCGTTGTCCCCCTTCCGAGGGATTCCGCTGCCATCCGTTACCGGATTTACAAGCCCTGGCTGTCGCGAAGTCGCTCCGAATTGCGGCTCCGCACACCAGTACGCCAATGAGTAGGGCCGCTTCCTAGCGCTGCTCGCCGACCGGCTGGCCTGAGCCCCGGGTCGCATAGGCGGCGGCGCGATCGAGCACGTCGAGGGCAGCCTGCTCGCGGCCGGCGTGGCGAAGCGCTCTGCTCCAGGCTCGGAGGACCGAGGCCGCCTGCGGCCAGCGCCGCTCGGCTTCAAGCAGCTCGAGCGCACGCGCGAACTCTGGCTGGGAGACGTCGATCTCGTCCGGCCGCGCCTCGGCCAGCGTTGCGTACGCACGAGCGCGCTTGAGGGGATCGCCCTCAGCGAGCAGGGAAAGGGCCTGGCGCGCGAGCCGCTCCCCGCGGTCGTTCTGCCCAAGCATCAGCGCCGTTCGTGCCTGCTCCGAGTAGAGCCAGGCGAGATCGGCCGCATCGGCGTGGTCGCCCAACAGGTCCTCCGCAAGCTCCAGATGTCCCTGCGCTTCCTCGGGCTGGGCGTCGTCGGTCAGGATCTCCCCACAGGAAAGGTGCGCCCGGGCCAGCTGACGGGTGTCCTCGGTTGCCTCCAAGAGACCAATCGCGCGTTGGATCTGGCGGAGTGCCGACCGTGGCTTTCCTTCCATCAAGGCAAGCCGGGCCAGCGACCAGTAGAGGCGAACCCGGGAGTAAGGATCGGGCGCCTCCTGGGCCCGTCCGAGCGCCTCGCGGACCACCGAGTTCGCTCGCTCGAGCTCGCCGACGTCGGACAGGGCGTAGCTCAGGTACGTGGCGAAGCGAACCTCGGCGCTGACGTCCTCTGGGGCCTGCGCTTGCACCTGGGAGAGGCAGTCCTCGAGCAACTCGACTGCCCGCCGCGGCTGCCCCGAGGCCGAGTACGCCCGGGCAAGCGTCGCATAGAGATCGGCGTGCGAGAGCGGCGAGAGCACACCGGTGGCGCGCGCCTGCTCGAGCTCCGCGATCGCCGTCGCGAAGTCGCCGCGGCGATCGGCAAGCTCACCCAAACCAGCCCGCGCCCGGGCCGCGACCTCGGTATCGCCACTTGCCTCGGCCTCGGCGAGTAGCGCGCCGAACTCCCCTTCTGCCTCCGGGGAGTCCTGCTCGAGCCGAAGCGTCAGCTCTGCATCGGCCAAGCGGAGCTCGCGCTGGTCGCGCTCGCTCAGATCGCGGCCGGTCTCGAGGTACTCGACCGAAACGCCGAGCTTCGGTGCCAGCTGCCGCAACGCCTTGACGGAGGGGCGCCGTGCGCCGGCCTCGATCCGGCTGATGTACGCATAGGAAACTCCGGGCGAGGCCAGCTGGCGCTGGGAAAGCCCACGCTCTGTCCGCAGGCGCCGCAAGCGCTGTCCCACCGTCTCGACCCCGGCATCAGTTGTCGGTCTCACCTCCGTGCATCTTGGCGCTCAACGCGGAGCGGGTCAACGGGCAAGGCGTGTTGACAACTGCTTCGGAACATGGTCCAGGGCGACGAACAGGGTTCGCCGCCCCTCCGGCGTTCCCGCGACTTCCAGGAAGGAGGTGTTGGGAATGCGGAATCGGCTACTGCTTTGGCTGCCGCTCCTGACCGCGCTCGCGCTCGCTTCGCTCGGCGCGATGGACTGGGGCCCATAGGCCTCAATGACTTGAGGGGAGCGGGCGCGCCCGCGTCCGCTCCGCCTCAAGCACCCGTGACGTGCCGGCGACCGCCTCGTCCAGAAACCCGGTCGGGTTCGAGAGCGGCGTGACGCGGAACTCGGCTGCCAACGCCTGCAGCACCTTCTCGCTCGGATTCCGTTCCCCGGCTTCGATGTGGCCGGGCATCGCCGATGAGGGAGACGAATCTTCCCGCGAGAGTCTCCGCACCCGCGATGCTGAGATGGGTGCTGTCACGGTAGGCAAAGCTCCCGCCCAGCACGCTCGAGCACTGGCGCCCGTTGCAGAAGCGCGACTTGAAGTCAACGACGGCTACGCCGGGCAGTCCGGCGGCGGCCTCGTCCTCGGCTCGAACCGCACGGCTCCGGGACCGGTCGACGAGGCGCTCGTTGACAGCCTTCGGGCTGGCGCTAAGGAGAATCCGCAGCACGGAAGAGGCGGCGGAGTCGGCCGGCAATTCGGGAACCGGATGAATCAGGACGACGGGGATCCCCGCGCGACTGAGGCGGCCGAGGACGGCACGCAGCCCGTGGACCCAGAGCTCGGCCTTCATCGCCGCGCCGTGGGTCGATACCCCAGATCGAGAGGTGGCGACGCCCACGTCGGACCGCTCGATGTAGCGGTCGGACCGTTCGGCAAGGATCACGAGGCTCGGCTGCTGTCTGACCAGCGTCGCGAGTGTGCCCACCACGAAGCGGTGGCACGTTTCCTCGCCGCTCCCGATTCCTTGATCGACGTAGAGGTCGACAAAGGGGCAACCCGACATCGTCGCAACGGTCGCGTTATAGCGACGACCAGTTGCCGCCCGCACGAACGGCTCCGTGAACTGGCCGGCGTTTGAGTCGCCGATCAGCACGACCGTGCCCCTGGAAGCTGTGACGCGCCAAGTACAGCGGGGCGAGTGGCGCTCGCCGAGTGGGACGAACGCGTCGCAACCGCGGACAGCGTCTGCGTGCAACCGGTTGACGCGCTGCCAGTCGCGAAGCGCATTTGTCTTCGCAAGTGCCGCGTCCGTTGCGAGCGCGCCTCCGGAAGCGGCTATCGGCACGGCGACGCAAACGGCTGCGATACGAACGGCACGGCGCCCTCGGATCCCGCCGTTCGCGCGGATCGGCGTCTCAACGAAGCGGTAAGAAAGCCACGCTGGCACGAGCGAGACGACTGCTGCCACCGGCGCGGCCCATGGTCGGTCGGGAGCCAGCCCGCGCGCGAAAACGATCAGCGGCCAATGCCAGAGGTACCAGCTGTATGAGAGATCGCCGATCCAGACGAGCGGTTGCCGCGAGAGGAGGCCCGTGAAGAGGTTTGCCGGCGCGCTTCCGGCAGCGATCAGCGCCGCCGTACCGACGGCGACGCAAGCGGCTGCGCCAACCCGATAGTCCGCAGAACCGACCACCGGCGCGAGGCCGATTGCCAGGAATCCGAGCCCGCAGGCACCGAGGGCGGACCCGAGGAGCAACGGCAGCCGGCGCGCGTACGGCAGCATCAGCGCGAGGAGCGCACCCGCGCCGAATTCCCACGCCCGTGCCGGTGAGGCATAGAAGGCGAACTGTGCACCGCCGATGCCGGCGATTACCTGGCCGGCGGCAGCCGATCGCGCGAGCTCGAGCGAGAAGACGGAAGCCAGCGCGACGACGGCCGCGGCCGCGAGACGAGCAGTGCGGTCGCTTCGCCGGCGGCCTACTCGCCAAGCGACGAGGATGAGGATCGGAAAGGCGAGGTAGAACTGCTCCTCGACCCCGAGCGTCCACGTGTGCTGGAGTGGGTTCAGCGTCGCCGCGACATCGAAGTACCCCGTGGGGAGCTTGCTCAAATAGAAGTTGGCGCCGAACACGGACGCCCAGATTCCGGTGATTCCGCCGGTGCGCGCGGCACCGACCGGGCTTGCGAGCGTGCCGAGCGCCGCAACGACGCTCAGCATGACCGCGAGCGCGGGCAGCAGTCGCTTGACCCTGCGGCGGTAGAAGCGAGCGAGATCGAGCCGCCCTGTCTCGGCGAGCTCGGATGTGAGGACGCCGGTGATGACGAAGCCCGAGATGACGAAGAAGACGTCAACGCCTAAGAAGCCGCAGACCACGGGAAGACCGGCGTGATAAGCGACCACAAGCAGCACCGCCATGGCGCGAAGTCCTTGGATATCCCACCGCCGCCCTTTCGCCGCCATCCCGTTGTCTGTCGACCACGAGATGGCATCTCCTTAGCGCGAGCTGTAGGACGAGCACTTGTTTGGCCGCGGGGACGTCAGGAGGCTCGTTGCCGCTACTCGCTCTCGCGGATGCGAGCGCGAGCGACACCGCGGGGGCTCGCGCGTTTGCTCGTCCAATCCGGTCGCTCGTCGATGCGGAGGAGCGGGATGAAGTAGTGTGTCTTTTTTACTATTGCCAGTGCGTAGACGATCGTGCCGATTCCGACCGTGCCGCCGAGCGCCCATCCACTCGCGAGGGCGCTTAGCTCGAGCGTGGTGCG
>JALYLK010000015.1 GCA_030774275.1 Actinomycetota bacterium | reverse complement strand
CGCTACACGACGATCCAGAACTGGTCGACCAACGTCTACAACCTGGTCACCAAGCGCGCTGTCGCCTACAAGGACGCGACGATGGAATGGGTCGACGGGAACCTCGGCTCCAAGCTGACGATGAAGTACCCGGCGATCTGGCTGCTCGGCGAGCGCGCGCACGGCGAGGTGCTCTCAATCGCCTTCGCCAACCAGGGTCAGCACCAGGACGCGGGCGGCAAGGCGGTGCACGTGGCGCCGAAGACGACCTCGACGATCACCTCGAAGTCGATCTCGAAGAACGGCGGCCGAGCCTCGTACCGCGGGTTGCTCGAGGTGGCGAAGGGCGCCGTGGGTGCGAAGTCGAAGGTGGTTTGCGACGCGCTGATCCTCGACGAGGACTCCCGAACCGACACCTATCCGTACATCAGCATCGACGAGAACAACGTCGACATCGGCCACGAGGCGACGGTCTCGAAGATCGGCGAGGAGCAGCTCTTCTACCTGATGTCGCGCGGCCTCTCCGAGGCTGAGGCAGCGGCGATGATCGTCTCGGGCTTCGTCGAGCCGATCACGAAGGAGCTGCCGCTCGAGTACGCGGTGGAGATGAACCGGCTTATTCAACTTCAAATGGAAGGGTCGGTTGGCTGATCTCGGCGTGGAACGAGCCGATTTCGTCGCCATTCCAGTCCAAGACCTGAAGCGGGCCGACGAGTTCTACGGCAAGACGCTCGGCCTGGACCGCAACCCGAACTCGAGTGACCGATGGATCGAGTACGAGCTCGGCAATGTGACTCTGGCGCTCGTCTCGCCCGAGGCGATGGGTCCGGAATTTCAGGCTAAGGGGCACCAGATGCCGATCGGGCTGCGTGTCGCCGATGTCGCCGCGGCGCGTGCCAAGCTCGAAGCCGAAGGAGTCGAGTTTCACCACGAGACGATCGATTCAGGGGTCTGTCACATCGCGAACTTCTCCGATCCGGACGGCAACACGCTCCAACTGCACCGTCGTTACGCGCCGTACCGCGACGGCTCTCTGCCCACATGGCCTTCTTCGAGTACCCCGACGGGAACTCGCTGATCCTGCACCGGAGCTACGCACCGTGAGCCGGCCCAAGCTGCTGGAGCGCTACCGGGCGCTGCCCCTGCCGTCGACGACGGACGAGGCCTGGCGCTTCACCGACCTGAAGGGCTTCGACCCGGATGCCTTTGTCTCCAACGGCCATGTCGGGGGACCTGGTCCCGGGGCAAGCCCCGCGGCGACGATGCTCGACCTGGACGTGGCCGGGCTGGCCGCGGTGACGGAGGACGGAATCGAAATTGAGCGCGCGCCGGACGGCGTGATCTTCGAGCCGCTGCGCGACCACGAGCTTCTTGGCACCCTCGTTGGCGCCGACGAGAAGTTCGCGGCCCACAACGCGGCGCTCTGGGAACACGGTCTTCTCGTCCAGGTTCCGAAGGGACTCGTCCTCGAGAAGCCCCTGTACGTCCGTATCTCAAACACGCACGAAGGCGGCGCTCTCTTCTGGCGTCTCCTCGTCGTCGCCGAGCCGGAGAGCCGCTTCAGCGTCGTCGAGGAGTACACGTCCGCGCGGCCGGACCTCGGCGGTTACTCGAACGCCGTCTCGGAGCTGTTCGTCGGCCAGGGCGGCAAGGTCGAGTACGTCTCGCTTCAGAACCTTTCAGCCGAGACCTGGCACTTCGCGTCCCACCGCGCTCGCGTCGATCGCGACGCCGAGCTCGACTGGGTCGCCGGCGGCTTCGGCTCCAAGAAGGGAAAGACGAGGATCCAGAACGATCTCGCCGGGGCAGGGGCGACCTCGCGGGTCACCGGCGCCTACTTCGCCGACGGCGATCAGCACCTCGACTACGACACGTTCCAGGAGCACATCGCCCCGAACACGACTTCGGATTTCGCCTTCAAGGGCGCGCTCCGCGATCATGCGACGGCGGTCTGGCGCGGGATGATCAAGGTCGAGAAGGACGCCCAAAAGACGAACGCCTACCAGGAGAACAGGAACCTGATCCTCTCCGAGGACGCGCACGCCGATTCGATCCCCGGTCTCGAGATCGAGGCGAACGACGTCCGCTGCACCCACGGCGCCACGATCAGCCCGGTCAATCGCGACGAGCTGTTCTACGCGATGGCGCGCGGGATCTCCCGCGGAGAGGCCGAGCGCCTGATCGTGCGCGGCTTCTTCACCGACGTCCTCAACCGGATCGAGCTCGAGCCGGTCCGCGAGGCCGTCACCGAGGCCCTCGAGGCCCGGATCCCTCAGGGCTAGACGTCCTTCCGCTTCTGGAGCGGTCAATGGTGGTCCGACCGCGTTGCTAGCTTCTCGCGCGTGCGACTGCTCGCGCTCGCCCTCGCAGCTGTTGCTCTGATTCCGGCTGCCGGAGCCGGAGCCGGAGCCGGAGCCGGAGGCGGGGCGTTTCTCACCCTGAACCAGCTCTCGAATCACGCCGATCCCTCGCTTCTGCGGGTCAACGCCGGTGTGCTGGTTGCCTACGACGTCGAGTCGACGGGAACGATCAACGTGATCGACACGGGTGCGACGACACACTCGGTCGTCAAGGGTTGGGCTGCGGTCTCCGATCCGCAGCTCGTTCGCAAGCCGGACGGGACGATCTTCCTCTACTTCGGGGGCTCGACGACGGACTTGAAGACCCAGGGCGCGCTTCGCTTCGCCTCGATCGACGGCGGAGCCAGCTGGAGCGGTCCGGTGAAGACGAATGCTGCGTCGACGATCGGGGACGCCCAAGCTTCGGCGTTGCGGCGGGACGGCACACCGCTCTTCACCCAGGACGGCACCGGCTTCATCAACGTCTACCAAGGCGACAACGGCGGCACCCTCCACAACGCCTTCAACCTTTGCTGCGGGTACGACGAGTCGCTTGCCGTCGACACCTCGGGGCTCGCGCAACTCGCATTCTGGTCGAACGCGACGGGCAAGTCGGGCTACCTCTACGAGACTCTCGATGCGACGGGTGCGCCGACGGGCGCTCCTGTCGCCCTGTCCGCCGGTACCGACGCGCAACCACTGCCGGGCACGAACCGCGTGCCGCTCGTGGCGGACGGTGGCGGCAACACCTTCATGGCCTGGCCCGGTGCGAAGCACGTCACGATTGCGGCGCTCGGCGCCGGCAAGGTCCGGCGCAAGTTCGCGATCC
Source organism: Actinomycetota bacterium (assembly GCA_030774275.1). Classification (GTDB taxonomy): domain Bacteria; phylum Actinomycetota; class Thermoleophilia; order Gaiellales; family Gaiellaceae; genus 13-2-20CM-68-14. Next base: position 11,039 of record JALYLK010000015.1, on the reverse strand, counting down.
GCACTGCGGGGGCGCCGAACCAGCTCGCGCTCGCCGTCGAGCCCGACGGCGGCAAGCTCTGGGTCGTCTGGACGCAGGGGAAGTACCTGTGGGCGACACGCCTGCGCGATGCGGCTCACGGGTCTGCTCCGATCGTCGTGCGCACGCCGCTTCCGGCCCGCAGGACGCCGTACGCACTGGAAGCCGTAGGGCTCGCCGGCAGCGTTCAGGCGATCGTCAACGTCAGCGGCAGCTCCGGCGATGCCCTCTGGCGGAACGAGCTGATTCCGGGCCTTGCGGCCCACGCTTCCAGCAAGCCCAAGCCGACGGTCAAGGTCCGGGACGACGTCGCGCCGGTCAAGGGCGCGACGATTCGCGGCGGCGGGAAGGTCGCGCACACGAATGCGAAAGGCGTTGCCTCGCTCAAGGGCTTCAAGCGCCACGCCCGAGTGAACGTGACGAAGGCCGGGTACGTCGGCGCGTCTTTCCGCGTGCCGTAAGGCTGTCCACCGGGGCTAGGATGGCCGGGTGGCCGTAACGGCTCATCCGAAGCTCGACGCGCAGAAGCTACGCGCCGACTTTCCAATCTTCGACCAACTGATTCACGGGAAGCCGCTCTCGTTCCTCGACTCCGCGGCAAGCTCGCAGAAGCCGCGCCAGGTCCTCGAGGCGATGACCCACTTCTACGAGACCTCGTATGCGAACGTCCATCGCGGCGTCTACGAGCTGGCCGAGCGGGCGACCGCAGGCTATGAGGGCGCGCGCGAGACCGTTGGACGTTTTCTGAACGCGCCCTCCTCGCGCGAGGTCGTGTTCACAAGAAACGCGACCGAGGGAATCAACCTCGTCGCCTACGCCTGGGGCATGAACAATCTCGGGCCGGGCGATGTCGTGCTGGTGACCGAGCTCGAGCATCACTCGAACTTCGTCCCGTGGCAGTACGTGGCGCGCCGGACCGGTGCCGATTTCAGAATGCTCCCCCTGGACGACCAGGGCGAGCTGCGGCTCGACGCGCTCGATGAGCTCGCCGGCGACAGCCGAGTCCGGGTCGTCGCGGCGGGCATGGTCTCCAATTCGCTCGGAACGGTGAATCCGGTCGAGAAGCTTTCCGCCTGGGCGCACCACCGTGGCGCGATCATGGTTTGCGACGCGGCACAGGGAGCGCCGCACAGGGTCGTGGATGTTCAGGCGCTCGGCGCCGACTTCGTTGCGATCACCGCGCACAAGCTCTGCGGCCCGAGCGGCGTGGGCGCCCTGTGGGGCAGGCTCGAGCTCCTGCAGGAAATGGAGCCTTTCAACCTGGGCGGCCACATGATCAGCCGCGTCCGGCTCGAGGACACGAGCTGGGGCGAGGTGCCGGCGAAGTTCGAGGCCGGGACGCAGGCGATCGCCGAGGCCGTGGGCTTCGGGGCCGCGGTCGACTACATCAGCGAGATCGGGCTCGACGCGATCGAGCAGCACGAGCACGAGCTCGCCGCGTACGGTCTCGAGCGGCTCGCCGAGCTGCCGTGGGTCAAGACGTACGGGCCTCCGGCCGACCGGCGCGCCGGAATCATCTCCTTCAACGTGGAGAACATCCACCCGCACGACGTGGCTCAGATCCTGGACGGCGAAGGCGTCGCGATCCGCGCCGGACACCACTGCTGCCAGCCGCTGATGGCCAAGCTGGGCGTCGCTGCGACGAACCGGGCCAGCTTCTACCTCTACACAGTGCGCGAGGAGATCGACCGACTCGTCGACGGGCTGCACAAGGTCCGTAAAATCCTTTCTTAACCGCGAAAAATGCTGCGCATTTTCCGCGGGGCCTGGTTTCTCCCGTCGCTTCGCTCGGGATAGGTAAGGTCAATAGCAATGAGCGATCAGCTCTATCGCGAAGTCATTCTCGACCATTACAAGAACCCGCGCGGGCACGGGGTGATCGAGGACGCCGACGCCGAGGCCGAGGGGTTCAACCCGCTCTGCGGCGACGAGATCTCGATCTACGTCTCGTTCGCCGAAGACGGAGAGACGATCGAGGACGTCAAGTTCTCGGGCCGCGGCTGCGCGATCAGCCAGGCGGCGACCTCGATGCTCGTCGACATGGTGAAGGGGCGGAAGGCGAACGAGCTCGCGGAGATGCCGAAGGATGAGCTGCTGGAGGAGATCGCGATCCCGCTGTCGCCGATCCGGCTCAAGTGCGCGTTGCTCGGGCTCGGGGTGCTGAAGGTCGCCCTGCATCGTGCGAAGGGCACGCCGCTCCCGGAGGAGTGGGCGGGCCTGGACGAACTCGAGCTGAAGTAGGTTGGCGGAACTGGACGTCGGCCCGGTCGAGGAGCTGCCGCCGGGGTCGGTGAAGATCGTCATCGCCGGGTCGATCTCGATCGGCGTCTACAACCTCGACGGGGCGTTCTACGCCATCGAGGACCGCTGCTCGCACGACGACGGGCCGCTCTGCGAGGGGGATTTCGATCCTCAGGAGGGCTACGCGGTCTGTCCGCGTCACGGCGCACACGTCGATATCCGCAGCGGCAGGCCCCTGACCCTGCCGGCCATCTTTCCTGTCGAGACCTTCCCAGTTCACATCGAAGATGGGATCGTCAAGGTCCAGGTCATCTGAGTGCTCGACGATCGCGTTCGCGCCGTGCTCGAGCGGCTGGAGGCGGAGGAGCCGCGTCCGCCGGGAGTTCCGATCGAGCTGACGACCGGACAGTTTCTCTTCTCGGTCTGCGCACCGCAGGCGGACTGCGAGGTTCTCGAGATCGGGGGCGGGCGCGGCTACTCGACGATCTGGCTCGCCGCGGGCGTGCGCAACCTCGGTGGTCGTGTCCTTTCCCTGGAGCGCGACCACACCTGCATTGCCGACTGGCGTCGCAACATTGCCGACGCAGGGCTCGAAGAGACGGCAGAACTTGTGGAAGGCGACGCGCGAGAGACGCTGCAGATGATCGAGGACGTCTTCGACGTCGTCTTTCTCGACGCTGCGAACAAGCAGTACGAAGAGCTCTTCGGTCTTGCTCGAGGCCTGCTCGAGCCGGGCGCGCTCGTGATCGCCGACGACGTCACGCTACACGCCGACACGCTTCGCGCCTACGTGGAGGCAAGGCAGGCTGATCCGACGCTGCTCAGCACAACCGTCCCGCTGGACCGTGGGCTCGAGCTGTCGGTGGTCCTAGTGGCCTAACCGGCAACGTCCGTCGGGAGCGGGCAACGTCACCGGCCAGACCACTACGAAGACGGCCGCTCGGACCGCTAAAGTCCTGCCTACCGCGGAAAGGAGGTGGTCCGGTAGTGAAATCTTCAAGTACGGGCAGTGGAGGTACCAGCGGGTAGAGGCGTGTCCCCCGGACCTACGGGGAATCGCCTAGCCAGCGTAGGGGACTCGCGCTATACGCGCCGCCGACTTCGGTCAGGCCGGAAGCGCCTCTACTACTTCAACGCTGGTAACCGGATTGAGGGCCACCTGCGCAAGCGGTGGCCCTCACTCTTTTTCAGGCATCTTGCCGCCTTCGTTCCCAATGTCGAGGTTGCTTGCCGCGGCGGAGGCGGGCTTCGCCCGCCGGAGCCTTAACTGCGCGGGAAGCGCGTCAACAGAGCGAGGGGGCACACGGGGGAAACCGGGTTTCCCCAGTGAAGCGAGCGCGAAGCGCTATGCGGGCGCGCGCTCGATCTCGACGCGCGGCAGCCAGTTCAGCCAGCTGGGTAGGTACCAGTTCCAGCGGCCGAGCAGCGCCATCGCGGCCGGGAGGATCACCGATCGGATGATCGTCGCGTCGATCAGCAGCGCCACGGCGACGCCGAAGCCCATCTGCTGGAACTGGACGAGATCGCCCCTGGCGAAGCCGGCAAAGACGGCGACGATGATCAGTGCGGCGCCGGTGATGATGCGTGCGGTCGACCCGACGCCCCACGCGACCGCTGCCCGCGTGTCGTGGCCCACGTCGTAGCGCTCCTTGATCCGGCTGAGCAGGAAGACCTGGTAGTCCATCGAGAGCCCGAACAGGACCGCGAACAGGAACAGAGGCACCCAGGCCTCGATCACGGCGACGTGCTGGAAGCCGAAAAGCTCGTTGCCGACGCCCTTGAGAAAGACGAGGACGAGCAGGCCGTAGGCCGCGCCGACCGAGAGTAGGTTGAGCACGATCGCTGTCAGGGCGATGACGATCGACCGGAAGGCGAGTGTGAGCAGGACGAGCGTCAGCCCCAAGACCAGCGCGAAGACGTACGGCGTGGGATTGCTGACCGAGTCGAAGTAGTCGATGTTCTCGGCCGTCCTCCCGCCGACGAGGACGGTGGCGTCGGTGCCGGAAAACGCCTGCGGAATCGTCGTCGATCGCAGTTCTCGCACGGCTGCGACCGCACGCGTCCCTGCGTCGTCGCCATGGATCGGCACGTCGAGCGCGGCGACGCTCCCGCTCGTCGCGTAGCGGATCACGCCGCGGCCGAACTCGGGGTTCGCGGCAAGCTGAGTGCTTAGTCGCCGGAGGGCCGCTCGCACTCTCGGATCCGAAGCGTGGTCGGCGACCACGATGCGGACCGGGTCGGTGGTGGCGCCGGGAAAGCTTTGCTGGAGCAGTAGAAAGCCGCGTTTGGAGACGAAACGGTCGGGAAGCGTGCTGATTCCGTTGGCGCCGATCTTGAGCGAGAAGACCGGAATCGCGGCCGTCAGCAGGAGAGCGCATGCGAGAACCAGGCTGAGGGCGGGCCGACGCAGGACGCGGTGAACAATGCCGCTCCAGAACCGGCTCTCCGGGTTGGCGTGCTGCGCCGCAGCGCCACCGATGAAGGGGATCCTCAGGGCATTGACCCGGTCGCCGAGAAGGCCGAGCAGGGCCGGCAGCAACGTCAGAGCCGCTGACACGGAGGTGACTCCGACCAGGATCGCGCCCGTGGCCAGGCTCCGCATGATCGTGTTCGGCACGATCAGCATCCCGAGCATCGCGATCACGAAGGCGGTGCCGCTGAACAGGACGGCGCGGCTCGCCGTCGCTCCCGTTGCCGCGATCGCATCTAGCGGCTCGCGGTCGTAGCCGCGCTCCTCGCGGTAGCGCGAGACCACGAAAAGCGAGTAGTCGATGCCGAGGGCGAGTCCCATGCCGGTGAGCATGTTGATCACGAAGATCGAGAGTTCCCAGATCGAAGCGACGACCGCCACCAGCCCGAGCCCGACGACGATCGCGAGTAGCGCGAGCGCGATCGGGACGAACCCCGCGACGACGGAGCCGAAGACCAGCAGGAGGATCACAAGCGCGGCAGGCAGACCGAACTGGAGCTCACCGCTCTTGAGGTCGTGTTGCGATAGGTCGGTGAAATCCTGGTCGCGGACGTCGTTGCCCGTGACTCCGACGTCGAAGCCGGAGCGGCCGTTCGCGCGCTCGACGATCCGGTTGATCTCCTTGATGTCGGTCGTGTTGGCGACGTTGAACGTGATCAGCGTCGCGTGCCGGTCGGGTGAAACGAGCGTTCGGTCTCCGGTCGTGTAGAACAACCGCGCGTCGAGGACCTTGCCGGTTGCGCGTCCTTCCTGCGCAAGCTCGGTGACGAAGGCGCGAAACTGCGGGTCCGTCACTCTGTAGCGCGTCGAACGGACGATGACGACGTTGTTGAAGTTGCGTGACGGATCGAAGGGGAACGAGCTTGCTTCGAGGCGCTCGGCCTGCCGGAACTCAGGGTTGCCCGCCGCACTCCCGTTGGAGGTCAGGTTGCCGGGGAGGAGGAGGGCAATGCTGGCGAATGCGAGCACGACAGCCACGATCCAGGCTCCGATCGTGCGCCACGGATGACGGCTGCACGCCCTGGCGAGACGCTCGGTCACGGATTCGAGTTTGGAGGGTTAGCCGGCGCGGCGCAACTGCTCGTCGAGCGGCACGAGCGGGAGGTCAAACGTCTGGACAGCGTCGTCGTTGGAGACGACGTTGTCGCCATGTTCGAGCATCTTCAGCAGGTCGCGGGTGAGCGGGATGTTGCCCGGAAGCCGCTCGGTGACGAGCGCATTGACTCGCATGAGGCCGACCGGAACGTGGATGCTCGGCCGCCGCCGGATCCCAAGCGACGTTCTGAGCCGCTGCCAGAACTCGTTCCAGCTGACCGCGTCGGGGCCGCCGAGCTCGAAGGTCCTGTTGGCGGCTTCTGCTTTGGTGAGAGCGGCGGCGAAATAGGCGGCGGCGTCGTCGACCCAGATCGGCTGGATCTTCTGTTCGCCCGAGCCGATGATCGGTGTCACCGGGGTCAGCTTGGCGAGCTTGAGAAAGGTCGGCAGGATGCCTCCCTCACGGCCGAACACGAAGCTCGGGCGGAAAATCACGTGCTCGAGGCCTGAGCCCTTGACCGCCTGCTCCATCTCCCACTTGCCGTGGTAGTAGGGGACGAGTTCCTTGGTCTCCGCGCTCGTCCCGAGCGCGCTCATCAGGATGAAACGCTTGACGCCGGCCTCCTTCGCTGCGGCGACCAGGTCGCGCGTCCCCTGCTCCATCACGCGCTTGAACAGCTCTTCGGGGCCCTGTCGGATCGCGACGAGATGGACGACCGCGTCGACGCCTTCGGCCGCGTGTTGGAGGCTGACAGTGTTCGTCATCTCGCCGACCACAGGCTGGCCCGGCAGGTCGCGTGACCGCGTCGAGTCGCGGACGAGCAACCTCAGGTCGTGTCCCGCGCCCGCGGCGGCGCGCACGACATGCGGTCCGACGAAGCCGGTTCCGCCGGTGATCAGAACCTTCATCGGGTCGGCTCGCGCTCGAAGTTCTGCCAGTAGCGGCTCGGCGTTGGCCCCATCTGGCCCTGATACTTCGAGCCGAGTTCGCCGCTGCCGTACGGCTTGTCCGCGGGCTCGGAGAGCTGCATGAAGGAGATCTGGCCGATCTTCATCCCGCGGTAGATCGTGATCGGAAGGTTGGCGACGTTCGAGAGTTCGAGCGTGACGTGGCCGTCCCAGCCGGGGTCGATGAAGCCGGCGGTGGAGTGGATCAGCAGGCCGAGGCGGCCAAGCGAGCTCTTGCCCTCGAGCCTGGCGACGAGGTCATCCGGGAGCGCGATTCGCTCGAGCGTCGAGCCGAGCACGAACTCGCCGGGGTGGAGGATGAACGGACGGTCGTCGTCGATCTCGACGAGCTCGGTCAGCTCTTCCTGGGGCTCTTTGACGTCGATGAAGGCGTAGCGGGCGTTGTGGAAGACGCGAAAGAAACGGTCCACGCGTACGTCGACGCTCGACGGTTGGAGCAACGAGTCGTCGTAGGGCTCGATGATGATCCGCCCTTCTTCAAGCAGGCGGGCGATCGTCCGGTCGGAGAGAACCACAGCGCGATTCTACGGGCGCCGACCGGAGGCCTTGACCGTCCACCAAAGGCGTGTCCCGGTGCCAGGCATGGAGACACGTCCGAAATGCCAAATGCGCTGCAAACTCTACGAAACGGCGCGAAGTGCGGGACGTGTCCGCACCCCGATTTGGTGCCAGGCACCGGGACACGCCCGGTTTGGACAGTGAAGCTCTAGCGGCACCCGCAGCACGCGGGCGATCGGCTGCGCGGCAGCCACCAGTTCCAGCGCCCGAACAGCGTGACCAGTGAAGGTACGACAGGAACGCGAAGATCATCAACGGGATCCAGGAGATGATCGCGCCCGTTGCCGGCACGCCCCAGATCGCTTCTGAGCTGTGACCCCACTGGAAGATGAAGACGATGATTCCGTAGGCCGCGCCCAGGGAGCTGAGGTCGAGCACGACTGCCTTGAGCGGAAGCAGGACCGAGCGGAATTTCGGCGTGCATTTTCGTTATGCAGCTATGCAGGTGGCCGGTCGCTGATGTATCGTCGAGGGCATGGCGATGACGCGCGCAATCGAGCTGAAGACGGCCATCCCGGGGCCGAAATCGCAGGAGATCCTGGAGCGCAAGGAGCGGGCCGTGGCAGACCCGTTGTCGGTTGTTCTCCCGGTCGTGATCAACGAAGGCCGAGGCGCCACGATCACCGACGTCGACGGCAACACCTTCATCGACTTCTCCGGAGGAGTCGGCTGCCTCAACGTCGGCCACTCACATCCACGCGTCGTCGAGGCGGCCCAGGAGCAACTGGCGAAGTTCTCGCACACCGACTTCACGATCGTCCCCTATGAGGTTTACGTCACCCTCGCCGAGCGACTGATCGCTGCCTCTCCGTTTCGCTCTCCGGCCAAGGCGGCGTTTTTCAACGCAGGCACCGAAGCGGTCGAAAACGCGATCAAGTTCGCGCGTAGCTTTACCAGCCGCCCCGCGGTGATCGCCTTCGAAGGCGGCTTCCACGGACGGACGCTGCTTTCGCTTTCCCTGACGTCGAAGACGCACCCCTACAAGGCAGGGCTCGGACCGTTTGCACCCGAGATCTACCGAGTGCCGTTTCCGAATGAGTACCGGGGGCCGAGCGCCGACGAGGCGCTGGCGGCTCTCGAGCGAGCGCTGGTGACCCAGGTGGCGGCGGAAACCGTTGCCGCGATCGTGATCGAGCCCGTTCAGGGCGAGGGCGGTTTCGTGGTCGCGCCGCAGTCGTTCCTGGAAAGTGTGCGCCGAATCTGCGACGAGCACGGGATCGTGCTCGTGGTTGACGAGGTGCAAACCGGGTTCGGGCGCACCGGCAAGCTCTTCGCGATCGAGCATTACGGGATCGAGCCCGATCTGATCACGGTCGCGAAGTCGATCGCCGCCGGGCTGCCGCTCTCCGGCGTGATCGGCAAGGCCGAGATCATGGACGCTCCTCCGGATTCAGCGATCGGCGGCACCTACGTCGGCAATCCCGTCGCCCAGGCGGCAGCGCTTGCGGTCCTCGACGTCATCGAGGACGAGGGCATTTGCGACCACGCGGCGCAGCTCGGCGAGACGATCCGCGGCCGCATGGAGTCCTGGCACCAACGCTGGCCTCGGATCGGCGACGTTCGCGGTCTCGGCGCCATGCTGGCGATCGAGCTGGTCAAGGATCCGGCGACCAAGGAGCCCGACCCGGACATCGCGACGGCGGTCGTCGAAGCAGCCACCGAGCGCGGTCTGCTGTTGCTCAAGTCCGGCATCTACTCGAACTGCATCCGGGTGCTCGCACCGCTGGTCCTCACCGACGCTGAGCTCGACGAAGCGTTGGCCGTTTGGGAAGAGGCGCTCGAGTCGACTCTCGGCTGACGGGTCCGATGTAGCGGCTGTTACGCGAGCGGCTCGCCGCGTCCACGGTCCGGGCATCCTTCAACGCATGGTCGGCGAACTGATTGCGGGGCGGTACGAGCTCGAGGAGCTCGTCGGCTCAGGCGGCATGTCGAGCGTCTATCGCTCGCACGACAGGCTGCTCGAGCGCCCAGTTGCGCTGAAGATCCTGCATGAGCAGTTCACGCGAGACGACGACTACGTCGAGCGCTTTCGCCGCGAGGCGCGCGCGGTTGCCCAGCTGACCCATCCGAACATCGTCACGGTGATCGACCGCGGCGAGCAGGATGGACGCCAGTTCATCGTCTTCGAGTACGTCGACGGCCTGAACCTGAAGGAGCTCCTCGAGCAGGAAGGGACACTGAGTCCTCGCGAGGCGATCGAGCTCGGGCTTCAGGTTGCGCGCGGGCTGGCGTTCGCGCACGAGCAGGGTCTCGTCCACCGCGACGTCAAGCCGCAGAACGTCATCATCGACGCCGAGGGTCGCGCGAAGGTGACCGACTTCGGGATCGCCCGATCTCTCGACGTCGACGGAATGACGATCACCGGGACGATCATGGGCACCAGCAACTACATCGCCCCGGAGCAGGCGCGCGGGCAGGCGGTCGACGAGCAAACCGACGTGTACTCACTCGGGTGCGTGCTCTACGAATTGCTCGCCGGCGAGGTGCCGTATGAAGGCGACAACTTCGTCGCGGTCGCGATGCGGCACGTGAACGAGCCGGTCCCGAGCGTCCGCGAGATTCGGCCCGACGTGCCGCCTCGCCTCGATTGGGCGATCCAGCAGGCGATGGCGAAGGATCCCCATGATCGGTTCGACTCGATGGACGACTTCGCGGCGGAGCTCGAGGCCTGCCACGCGGAACTCGACGGCGACCAGGGTGCAACGATGGTCGTCCCGACGGCGGCCAGGCCGCGCCGGCGGCCGCCGCGACGCCGCAGGCGCCTCGGGCTCTGGCCGGTCGTCCTGGCAGGCGTCCTCTTCGCTGCGGCCTTGGGCGGCGTGGTCGGCGCCTTGACGATCGGCGACGGCGGGAACGGGTCGTCAGGCTCTGCACCGCCACCTTCGGGGCCGGTTCACTTCGTCTCCGCCGCGGCTTACGACCCGCTCGGCGACGGCCACGAGCACGACGAAGACGTGCAAAAAGCGATCGACTCGAACCCGGCGACGTACTGGGAAACCGAGCACTATCAGAGCTTCGTCAAGCAGGGCGTCGGTCTGGCCCTCGCGGCGGCTCAGTCCGTCTCGCCCAAGACGCTGACAGTGACCACGGACACGCCGGGCTTCACCGCGGAGATCAAGGCCGGCGATTCGCCCTCCTCGGCCACGACCGTCGCGGGCCCGAAGACGATGGGCGACACCACGACCTTTCAGCTGAGCGGGGGCGGGCGCTACTTCGTGATCTGGATCACAAATCTCGGCCCGAACGACCAAGTGCACGTGAACGAAGTAAAGGCCGGCTAGAACTGCAGCCGCGAGCGCCGCTCGTGGCGCTCGAGCGCGAGCTCGACGAGCCGGTCGAGCAGCTCGGCATACGGAATCCCCGACGCCTCGAACAGCTTGGCGTAGACGCTCGTGGACGTGAAGCCGGGGATCGTGTTCAGTTCGTTGACGAGCACCTCGCCGTCTTCGCGGACGAAGAAGTCCACCCGCGCCATCCCGTCGCATTCGGAGGCGACGAAGCTCTCGACGGCCAGCCGCTGGACGCGCTCGATCTGCTCTTGCGAGATCCGCGGCGGCACGATCAGGTCCATGCCGCCCTCGTCGTACTTGGCGGAATAGTCGTACCAGTCAGTCGCGTCGAAGCCGTGCGAGACGATCTCACCTGGAAGTGAGGCAATTGGGCTGCGGTTCGAGCCGAGGACGCCGCACTCGACCTCCGTGCCGGGCACGAACTCCTCGACGAGCACCTTCTCGTCGTGGCGGAAGGC
>JALYLK010000014.1 GCA_030774275.1 Actinomycetota bacterium | reverse complement strand
AACCCGCTGGCCGCTCGACGGCCAGTCGATGGTCGCGCAGGTACAACGGACCGGCCGCCCGGCTCGGGTGGAGAGCTACACAGGCCTCCCCGGCGCGCTCGCCGCCGGAGCTCGTGAATCCGGCCTCAACGCGACTGCGGGCGCGCCGATCGTCGTCAACGGCTCTGTCTGGGGAGCCATGGGGATGTCGTCGCCGGATGGGCCGCTCCCCGAGCATGCCGAGGATCGGCTCGCGGCGTTCACCGAGCTCGTGGCAACCGCGATCGCCAACAGCCAGGCCCACGAGGAGCTCACGCGGCTCGCCGAGGAGCAGGCAGCGTTGCGGCGGGTGGCGACACTCGTGGCGTCGGGCGCGCCACCGGCAAAGGTGTTCAAAGCCGTGAGCGCGGAGGTGGCTGCATTGGTTGGCGCGGACGGTGCCGCTCTCACGCGCTACGAGGCAGACGGGACAATGACCGCGGTGAGCGGCTGGACGACCGAGGGAGGCTTCAGCAACCTCGGCACCCGCTACGCGCTCGAAGGCAGCCTTGCGGGCGTGATCCTCGAGACGGGCAGGCCCGAACGCGACGACAACTACGCACAAGCGCCCGGCGAGGCGCCCGGGGTCGCCCACGAAATGGGCTTTCGCTCGTCGGTAGGAGCGCCGATCACCGTGGACGGCCGCCTCTGGGGCGTGCTGGCAGCCGCCTCGAAGAGCGAGAAGCCGCTGCCGCGCGACACCGAACAGCGACTGGCCGAGTTCGCCGAGCTGTTCGCAACCGCGATCGCGAACAGCCAGGCGCACCAGGAGCTGGCGCGGCTCGCGGACGAGCAAGCAGCGCTTCGCCGGGTGGCGACGCTGGCCGCGCAAGGAGCCCCGCCGGGTGAGGTTTTCGAAGCCGTGAGCGCAGAGGTCGCTCCGCTAGTCGGCGCCGACGGTGCAGGTGTCACACGATACGAAGCAGACGGTACGTTCACGGCGCTCGGCGGCTGGACGAGGAGTGGTGGCTATTCGTACACCGGGCGGCGTTTCCCGCTCGAGGGCAGCGTGTCCGGGCTGGTCCTCGAGACCGGCCGCACCTCCCGGATCGACAACTTCGAAGGCCGGCCCGGCGAGGCAGCCGCGGCTATCCGCGAAATGGGATGGCGCTCCGCTATGGGGGCGCCGATCTCGGTCGAAGGCCGCCTCTGGGGTGTACTGGTCGTCTACTCGAAGAACGCCGAGCCGCTACCCGCCGATACCGAGACGCGTCTGGGCGAGTTCACCCAGATCGTGGCCACCGCAATCGCCAACGCCGAGGGCCGCGCCGAGCTCGACGCCTCACGCGCGCGGATCGTCGCCACCGCCGACGCGACGCGGCGGCGAATCGAGCGGGATCTGCACGACGGCGCCCAGCAGCAGCTCGTTTCGCTGGCGCTCGAGGTGCGTGCGGCGCAGGCATCCGTGCCGAAGGAGATGAGCCAGCATCAAGACGAGCTGTCCCACATCGCCGAAGGGCTCACAAAGGCCCTCGACGGGCTGCGGGAGATCGCACTCGGGCTCCATCCGGCGATACTCGCCGAGGGTGGGCTCGGCCCCGCTCTGAAGACCCTCGCGCATCGGTCGCCGATTCCTGTCGAGCTCGAAGTGGGAACGATCGGGCCGCTGCCTGAATCCATCGAGGTGGCGGCCTATTACGTCGTCTCAGAGACGTTGACGAACGCGGCCAAGCACTCTCGCGCGTCGCTGGTGCAGGTCGAGGTCGAGGTGCGCGATCGAGCCCTTTGTATAGCCGTCGGCGACGACGGTGTCGGCGGCGCAGATGCCACCCGGGGCTCCGGGCTGCTCGGCCTCAAGGACCGCGCGGAGGCGATCGGCGGGACGATCAGCCTCGACAGCCGCCAAGGCGTCGGGACGAACCTGATCGCCGAGCTACCGCTCGACAGCAGCACGCGCTAGAAGCGCTCATCAGGCGGGCCTGGCGCCCAACGCCATTACCCGCCAGCAGGGACTCGAGGACGGGCGTCAGCGGCAACGCCCGACGGCCGGTACCGGCGATGTCGCGCCGTGGCTCGGCAGCGACGCTGTTCTCGGTCAATACCGACGCATCGCCGACGGATCGAAAGGAGCCGTTTACTCATGACCCTCAAGAGTTCCAATCCGACCAAGATCCCAGCCGGCCTGCTGGGAAGGGCTTCGCTTGTCGCCGCCCTCATCGCGCTGGCCGTCGCCCTCGCGGGCTGCGGAAGCTCGTCGAAGTCGGGCAGCGGCACGTCCACGTCGAGCCAGGCTTCCGCCGTCGGCCAGGCGCCGCCCGAATGGGCCGCCAACGCCGGCTCGTGGCCGGCCCACAACTACGGCCTCGCGAACACGCGGGCCACTACGAACACCGACATCAACGCGACGAACGTCGCGAAGCTGACGCCCAAGTGGAGGTTCAAGCTTCCGTACATCGGGCAGTTCGGGGCCTACACCTCGAACCCGATCGTCCTCGACGGCGTCGTCTACATCGAAGATCCCGACTCCGACGTCTACGCGCTCAACCAGCAGACCGGCGCGGTGATGTGGAAGCACCTGTACAAGTCGGTGACGCCAAGCGGCGGCCCGAACGGCCTCGCACTCGGCTACGGGTTGCTCTTCGGAGCGACGGAGGGGGCCGCGTTCGCCCTCAACCCGAAGAACGGTGCGCAGGTCTGGATGCACAAGCTGATCGGCAACAAGCTCGAAGGAATCGACATGACGCCGCAGCTGTACGACGGCAAGGTCCTGATCTCGACCATCCCGGGCAGCTCGACGAACTTCTACCAGGGCGGCGCCTTCGGCACCGTCTACTCCCTCGACGCCAAAACCGGGAAGACGATCTGGAGCTTCCAGACCGTCAAGGGCGGCGCCAAGCTCTTTGGCAACCCGAAGGTCAACAGCGGCGGAGGCCTCTGGTACCCGCCTTCCGTCGACAGCCACGGACGCGTCTTCCTGTCCGTTGCCAATCCGGCGCCGCTGTACGGAACTCCGAAGTTCCCGAACGGGTCGAGTCGCCCCGGTCCCAACCTCTACACGGACTCGCTCGTCGCACTCGACGGGCAGACCGGGAAGCTGCTGTGGTTCCGCCAGGCAATCCCGCACGACTTGCGCGATTACGACCTGATGATCCCCGCGATCACTGCGACGGTCCCGATCCAGGGCGTCCAGACCGAGGTCGAGCTCGTCGCCGGGAAGATGGGCAAGGCGTACGCGTACCGCGCCGACAACGGACAGCATCTCTGGACGCGTTCCGTCGGCAAGCACCAGAACGACACCGGGCCGCTGCCGAGCAAACCCATCGACGTCTTTCCCGGCATCTTCGGCGGGGTCGAGACGCCGATGGCGTACGCCGCCAACCGCCTCTTCGTCCCCTGGCTCAACTTCCCCACACACGCGAGCGCAAGCGGCATCGCGGGTGGTCTCGGCAACTTCAAGACGGGCACGGGCGGCCTCACCGCGATCGACCCCGGCACCGGCAAGGTGCTCTGGCAGAACAAGCTGCCGTCAGAGGATTTCGGGGCGGCCACCGTCGCCAACGACGTCGTCTTCACCAGCACGTACGCCGGCACGATCTACGCCTTCGACACGAAGACCGGCAAGACGCTCTGGACGGCGAAAGCGCCCGCCGGCATCAACTCCTTCCCAGCCGTCACCAAGGACCTGCTGATCGTCGGCGCAGGTGGTCCCGGGAACCTCAAGAACCCGCAGTACCAGATCGTCGCCTACTCGCTCAACGCCCCCGCGGGCGGTGCGAAGACGCAGTCGACAGCTTCCCCGAGCGCCGGCTCCGGGGTGAGTGGCAACGCCGGATCGTCGGCGAGCGCCCAGGGCACGGCGATCCAGGTCAAGGGCGGTGAGTTCTTCTTCAGGCTCTCGACCAAGTCGATCGCCAAGCCCGGCAAGGTCACGTTCGCGTTCTCGAACATCGGCCACGTCGCTCACGACTTCAAGATCAACGGCAAGATGACGCCGCTGATTCAGCCGGGCCAGACGGCGAGCCTGGCCGTCACCTTCACGAAAGCCGGCTCCTACCCCTACCTCTGCACCGTGCCCGGCCATGCCGAAGCCGGCATGAAGGGCGTCTTCACGGTTCGCTAGCCGAACCGGTTCAACGACCTGGCCGCTGCACTCCGCGGCGGCCAGGTCGTTTCGCGCTGCCGCCCCAACTGTCTGGAAACCGCGCCTACCGGCCGGCCGGGGAGACACACGATCTCGGCTGACGAGTCGATTGCCGCTAACGGGGAGCTCGCGTTCACGGGTAGCCGGAACGACGCTTTCGCGGTGGCACGGATGACGGCCGGTCTACCGCAGGCCATCGT
>JALYLK010000013.1 GCA_030774275.1 Actinomycetota bacterium | reverse complement strand
TGGCTGAGGCCCGCCCTGGCCGGCCTGGTCGAGCACGTCCGCAGCAGCGGGCCGAGGAAGCGCCTCGCGGTCGAGCGCTTCGACGGCGAGCCGGTCACCGAGAGCGATGCGATGCCGTTGCTCATCGAGGCCGGTTTCCTCGCCGGCCCGCGCCGCGCGGTCTTGCGCCCTTAAAGACCCTTTTGAACTGCAGTCGGGGCCTGTGCGACGTGCCACGGTCCGATGTGCTAAGAGTCCCGGAACAAGGGGTCATGAGGGGAGGGAGGATTATGAGACGACTTCTCGGAGGCTCCATCGCCGCCGTCGCAGCGCTCCTGCTGCTGGGCCTGTTCGCTAGCTCGGCCGGAGCGACGGTACCCGAGTGCGATGAGCCGACTGCCCTGTGCACCGAACCCGCGGACTCGATCGGATACGAAGGCCAGTACACGGGGCACGACGAGCCCTCGCTGCTGTTCTACTCGAACACGGCAGGCTCCGGAAACTCGAATCTGTACCGGCTGAAGCTCCCGAGCGACCCGAAGGTGCTGCCGAATCAAGCCGGCACTGCCGGGACCTGGAACTTCCAGCTCCACCCGGCGTTCTGGCTCGGCATGGCGCTCTGCGATAACCAGTCTGCGCCTGAGTTCACCCACGACCCGTGTGTACCGGACAGCGACACCAACATCTTCGACGGCACGGACGAGAGCGGTCCGGACTACATCGGCAAGCATCCGGGGACCGCCTTTTTGGAGCTTCAGTTTTACCCGCCTGGTTGGGCGCCGTGGCCGCCGGGCGTCAGTTGCGACGCGTCGCAATGGTGCGCCGCGATGGCGATCTTCAGCTTCAACTCGAACCAGAACACTGGCGTTGCGAACAACGCCGACTGCCTGAACACAGTCGGCATCGAACCGGCGAACTTCGCGTTCATCACGGCGAGCGGCGCCCCCCACGATCCGCCGGGACCGCTCGACCAGACGAACGGAACCTTCACACCGAACCCGGCGACCGATCTGTTCATGAACTCGGGTGACCAGTTGACCGTCGACATCAACGACGGTGCCGCCGGCCTGACGACGATCGTCCACGACCTCACGACCGGGAAGACGGGCTCGATGACGGCAAGCTCCGGCAACGGCTTTGCGCAGGTCCTCTACGAGCCGGGTTCGGCGACGTGCCACGAATCGCCGTACTCGTTCAGGCCGATGTACTCGACCTCGAGCGAGCACACGCGCGTCCCCTGGGCCGCGCACAGCTACAACGTTGCATTCTCTGACGAGATCGGTCACTTCGAGTACTGCAGCGCTCTCACTCGGGAGGGTGGCCGCTGTACGAGCAACGGTGAATCCACCATCGACGGTGACGACGCTGGATGCTTCAGCGCCGCCTTCTCCCTGTTCGTCCCGATCGGAGGTTGTATAGCCACCGACAATGACTTCGACGGGACCTCCTACCAACGGGTGTGGCCGGGAACGGATCCCAACCTCGGCCAGGACAAGAAGTACCACCCGACACCGGTCACGTTCACGAGCCCGCTCTTCAACGAGACCCAGAACTACAGTCGGGTCGCATTCGAGGCCGACCTGCCGCGGATCGAGGCGGCCGATTTCGGCGGCAACTGCAACCGTTTCACGGGCGCGAACTGCACGAACCCGCCGCCGGGCTCGAACTTCTACCCGATCTACACCACGGGGGCCTCGACCCAAAACCCGAATCCGAACGGCCATTGCGTCTGGCAGCTCGGCGGCCCCTACGTGAAGGGGACGACGAACACGTTCGGCGGAAACTCCGCGGCCGAGTTCGGGCCACTGCTGTTCAGCTTCTACCCGAACCCGGACCCCACGATCAGGCTGAGGACGAACAACTTCCGCAACATTCTCAGCTCCAACCCCTGCCCGGCCTAGCCGAGCGTGACGACATCGCGAGGAGCGCCTTCGGGTGCTCCTCGCTTACTTTGGGATGACGAGCGCGCGCACGTTCGACCAACTCGCGTGGCAAGGCTTCGCCGGCAGACAGTCCAACCCGACCAGTTCGGCCGAGATCTGGACCCAGTAACGGCCGGGGCGCAATGTGTGCCGCGTCTTCACTCGAGTCCCGCCAGGTACGTGCGTCGTCCGGGCGATCGTCTCCCGTACGCGGACGTTGGTCGATACCAATGCGCCGTTGGGCTCGGTTTTCGGGCTGACGGCGACGACGATCTGCCTCGGCGCGAGGTCTGTTCCCAGCCTGAAGACTGCGACGACGTGCCGGTTGACGGCCACCACCGAACGGAGGTAGGGCGCCGGTGCTGCGGTCACGTTGCCGGCCAGGACGGCCGCCGCGAGTCCAATAGCGGCTGCGAGGGTGCAACTTCTCACCACTGCGGGGCCGGACTGTAACAAGGGTACGCTCGCGGCGATGCCCTCGACCAAAGGCTCGTCGCGGGAACCGGAACGTCTTAGAGGAGAGGCGCCGCCGGAGGCGTAACCGCAACTCGTGGCCGTACGCGCTCCACACCTCTATCGCTCGCTTCGCCTCTTCGGGCTCGCAAGCTTCGCGCTGCTCTCCCAGGAGGTCGATGCAGGCGCCGAGATCCCGTTCTCCTTCGAAGAGCACGACGGCGGCAAGCGGCCACTCTACGAATACCGGCCGCTCGTCGGAGGCTACGTCGAGGCGCGCGCCGGCCGACTCGCCGCTCTCCCGGACGCGCTGACTGCGGTCGAGGAGCTCCGCCGCGAGCCGGCGGCGGCAATCTTCGCGCGGGCGCACGCAGGGGGAGAGGGCAGCGACAACGGCGCTCTTGTTCGTACCGTCTTGCTGCCCCTGCTCGCCGCGACCGCCGAGCACTGCGGCGGCTTCGACTGGAACGACGAGGTCTTCGACCGGGCCTACGGCGAGCTCGAGCGTTCGTTGTTCGGGGCGCAACGAGCCTACGCAGCCGTCGCGCCGCTGATCGGCCTGGGCGCCGGAAGCCAGGTCGAGCTTCGGCGTGGGATCCGAGTCCGCGTCGCGGCTGCGGGCGAGCTGGCGGCGCACTGGCCCGACGCCGTCCGGCTTCTGCCGCCCTCCTTCGGCCGTGAGCCGGACCGCGTTTGCGTGCTCGAGCTAGAGCGACCGCTTCAGGCCGCAGAGGCCGAGCCGCCTGACGCGCCCGGCGAGCTCGCGGACGCGGTCACCGCGCTTCGCCTCGCGACTTCGGCGGCAGTCGCTGCCGGGCCGGTGCTCTTCGAGCGGCTCGACTGGCGGCCGTACGGAATCCGGCCGGTGCTCCCGATTGCCGCGACCCAGCCGGCAGGTGAGGTCTCGCGGCTCGACACCTTCCGTGGCAAGCTCGCCGGTGACCTGCTCGAGCGGATCTCGAGCGCCGAAGAGGATCCGGACCTCGCCGAGGCGCTCGACCGCTGGGAGCTCTCGCTCTTCGCAACCGAGCCCTTCCGGTCGGAGCAGCTCCGTCAGGCCCTGACGGCGCTGCTCGGCGGTACCGACGGCCTGTGGGCCGCGACCGTTCGCACGGCGGTGCTGCTCGGCGAGACTGCGCGCGACCGGGCCGACCACCTCGAGCGCCTGCGCGCACTCGGCGCCGGCGAACCGGCGAGACCCTCGACCCTGGACGACGTCAGGCGCGCGTTCGTCGAGACCCTTCTACACGGCGATCGCGTCGCACTCGTCGAGGCGCTCGACGAGTCGTTGCTTGGCCTGCGAGCACGGCCGGCAGCTTTCCTCACAGCTGTCGCGTAATCGTCACACAGCCGACACGGTCCCGACTGCTTTCGGCAGCTACGTTCGGCTCGTGAACGAAGCGCGGGCAGTCATGCATCGGCTCGAGCGGATCGAGGCACTCGAGCGCGAAGGCGCGGGACCGAAACAGTTGCTGGCCGAGGTACGCGAGCTACTCCGCGAAGGCGAGGCGTGGCTCGAGACCGAGCGAGACGGGACCGAGCTCGCGGCCGAGGCGCTGGAGCGCTGCAGAGCGGCGCACGACGCTGGAGTCGCCCCCATGGTCTAATCGGTGGATGCCCGATCAGATCATCCACTGGGACGACGTCGAGACCGAGCACGACGAGGCCGGCTCGATCAGCAGCGACTGGACTCCCCTCGCGAGAGCCGCCGGCGCTGAACGGGTTCGGATGAACCGGATCCGAGTCGAGGCCGGCAAGCGCTCGACGCCGCTTCACTCGGAGAGCGACGAGGAGATCTTCTTCGTGCTCGGCGGCTCGGGCCTTTCGTGGCAGCGGGAGCGCGATAACGACATGACGTTCGAGATCCGGG
>JALYLK010000012.1 GCA_030774275.1 Actinomycetota bacterium | reverse complement strand
CGGCCTCGCAGAGTGTCTCGAAGAGGCTGACCCGCGGGGGCTCGGCATTCAGCGCTTCGGCATCGCGAAGCTCGAGGCCCGCAGCGAGAAGGCGCTCCAGCCGGGCAGCCGGCAACTCCGGCAACGTTGCCCTCAGCTCCTCCACCGACCACTCGCGCAGCGGCTCGATCGGCAAGAGGTCCGGCTCCGGGAAGTAGCGGTAGTCCTGTGCCTCCTCCTTGGAGCGAAGCGGGGGCGCGTCCTCGCGATTCGGGTCGAAATGAAGCGTCTCCTGTTCGACCTGTCCGCCGGACTCGTAGAGCGCAACCTGACGCTCGATCTCCCGCTCGATCCCGCGTGCCGCGAAGGCGAACGAGTTCATGTTCTTGAGCTCGGTTCGTGTCCGTAGCTCGTCCGCTCCTGCCGGCCGGACGCTCACGTTGACGTCGAAGCGGAGGGAGCCCTTTTCCATCTCGGCATCGGAGATCCCGAGCTCGACGACCGTCTGGCGAAGCAGCTGAAGGAAGCGGCGCGCCTGCTCGGCCGTCCGAATCTCGGGCTCGGTCACGATCTCGACGAGCGGCGTGCCGGCACGGTTGAAGTCGATCAGCGAGGCCGTCGCGCCATGGATCCGCCCTTCGGCGCCGCCGACGTGGAGCGTCTTGGCGGCGTCCTCCTCAAGGTGCGCGCGCGTGATCCCGATCTCGGCCCCGCCGTCGGGGCCTGGCAGACGGAGCCGGCCGTTCAAACACAGAGGCTCGTCGTACTGGGAGATCTGGTAGCCCTTGGGATTGTCGGGGTAGAAGTAGTTCTTGCGGTGAAAGATCGCGCGCTCGGCGATCTCGCACCCGAGCGCGAGCCCGAGCCGCATGGTCATCTCGATCGCCCGCTTGTTCGGCACGGGCAGCGTTCCGGGGTGCGCGAGGCAGATCGGGCACGTGCGGGTGTTTGGATCGTCGAGCGCCCCGACCGCGCAGCGGCAGAACATCTTCGAGCGCGTCTTCAGGTGGACATGGATCTCCAGGCCGATCACGGCTTCCCAGTTCATCTCAGGCGTTCCGGGACGAAGTCGAAGCCGAGGGCCGCTTCGAGCGCATGGCCGGCCCGGAAGAGGGTGTTCTCCGAGAACTGAGGCCCGACGAGCTGGAGGCCGACCGGAAGGCCCTCGGAGAGGCCGCACGGGATGGAGAGCCCCGGCAGGCCGGCCATGTTGGAAGGAATTGTCAGTACATCCGCGAGGTACATCGCGAGCGGATTCTGTGTTCGCTCGCCGAGACGGAAGGCCACCGTCGGCGAGGTCGGCGAGACGAGCAGGTCGAACCGCTCGAACAGCGCGTCGTGCTCGCGCTTGATCAGCGTTCGCACTTTCTGCGCCTGGCCGTAGAAGGCCTCGTAGTAGCCCGCAGAAAGCGCGTAGGTGCCAAGCATGATCCGCCGTTTGGGCTCGTCACCGAAGCCTTCGTCGCGGGTGCGGGAGTACAGCCGGCGCAGATCGCCGTCTCCGGCAGCCCGGTAGCCGTAACGGACGCCGTCGTAACGGGCCAGGTTGGACGACGCCTCCGAGGGGGCGATCAGGTAGTAGCAGGGCAGCCCGTAGTCAACCGACCGGGGCAGGCTGCACTCCTCGATCTCGGCACCGAGCTCGAGGGCGAGTTCGAGTGCACCTGCGACCTGCTCGCTGACGCCCGCCTCGATGCCTTCCGCCTCGTTCAGCTCCTTCGGCACGCCGATCTTGAGCCCGCGGAGATCCTCAGCCTCCGGGAGCTCGACGGGCTGGGGCGGGTCGACAGTCGTCGAGTCACAAGGGTCGCGTCCGGAGACGATGCGGTAAAGACGCGCGCAGTCGCGAACGGTCTTCGCGATCGGGCCGATCTGGTCGAGGCTCGACGCGAAGGCGACGATGCCGTAGCGGCTGACCGTGCCGTAGGTCGGGCGCAGTCCGACCACCCCGCAGAGCGCCGCCGGCTGCTTGATCGAGCCGCCGGTGTCGGACCCCAGCGCCCAGGGCGCGAGACCCGCCGCGACCGCGGCCGTCGAACCGCCCGACGAGCCGCCGGGGACGCGCTCAGGGTCCCAAGGGTTCCGCGTCGGCCCGTAGCCGGAGTTCTCGGTCGACGAGCCCATGGCGAACTCGTCCATGTTCGTCTTGCCGAGGAGCGGCAGCCCCTCCTGCTTGCAACGGAGGTAGACCGTCGCGTCGAAGACCGGCTTGTAGCCGGCGAGGATCTTCGAGCCCGCGGTCGTCTCGATGCCACGGGTCGAGATCAGGTCCTTGAAGGCGATCGGGACGCCTTCGCCCTCGACTTCGTCGACGGTGGTCAGGAACGCGTGCAGCTCGGGATCTCGCTCGTCGATCGCCGCCCGGTAGGCGGCGTGGAGCTCCGCAGCGGAAACCTCGCCTCGCTCGAGCAGTCCTGCGGCCTCCTCGGCGGTCAGGCGCAGCGTGTCGATCAAGCGCGCCCCCTCCTCCCCAATCCCCTTGGGGGGTGCAAAAGCGCCCCTACCGGAACGCTAACGAGCGAGCCCGCGCAAGTGGCAAACGCGTTCGCGCCAAGACCGTGACTTCTCGCCTTCACCGGCACCGGCCTCACGCAGCCGGGACGCGGAACAAGTCGCCTTCGCGGTCGGGAGCGTTCGCCAGCGCCTCATCGACCGAAAGCGACGGCCGCGGCTCGTCTTCGGCCCAGGCGTTGACGAGATCGAGCGGGTGCGCCGTGGGCTCGACGTCCGACAGATCGAGCTCGGCGACCTTGCCAACAGCCTCGAGAATCGCGTTCAACTGCTCCCGAAAGCGCTCGATCTCGTCCTCCGACAAATCGAGCCGCGCGAGCCCAGCCACGTGCAGAACTTCGTCTCGTGAAATCGCCATCACGCAATCCTCCCAAAAGCCCAGACGCCAACGGAAAACAAACAGCCGCCGGCGGAGCCGGGCTTGACCCGGCCGGAGCCGAAACGCGAGTCGGATCGCCCCCAAACAGGAACGAGGGGGCATTGGGGGAACCTGGGTTCCCCCAATTAGCGCAATCCGCCCAAAGCTGAGACGCAATCGGAAACACAAACGGCCGCCGGCGGAGCCCGGCTTGGCCCGGCGGGAGCCGAAACCGCGCACCGCCTTGCCCCCAAACAAGAAGGAGGGGGCAATTGGGGGAACCCTGGGTTCCCCCAATTAAAAGGTTCTAGACCGCCTGGACGTTCACCGCCTGCAGGCCCTTGTCGCCCTGCTCGACGTCGAACTGAACACGCTGTCCCTCGGTCAATGACCGGTAGCCGTCCATCGCGATCTTGGAGTGGTGGACGAAGACATCCTCCCCACCCTCACGCTCGATAAAACCGTACCCCTTCTCGTTCGAGAACCACTTGACGGTGCCCTCAGCCAACTAGTTGCTCCTTCCTAACTGCAAAACGAACGACGGCTCGGGCCACCGAGCCGCCGACCTACATTTGAAGCGGCCGAACCTTAGCGTTGGCCCCTGGGGAACGCAAGGAGCCCGCGGCGGTAGCGAGCGGCCTTGACGGTGTTCCGCAACAGCATCGCGATCGTCATCGGACCGACGCCACCCGGCACCGGAGTGATGAACGCGGCCACGTCCGCCGCGTCGGGTGCGACATCGCCCACGATTCCGCCCTCGGTGCGGTTGATGCCGACATCGACCACTGCGGATCCCTGCTTGACCATGTCTGGCGTCACCACTTCGGCCGAGCCGACGGCGACAACGAGGACGTCTGCCTCGAGCGTGTAACGCGCCAGGTCGGCAGTCCTCGAGTGACAGATCGTCACCGTCGCGTTCGCCTGGAGCAACAGGTGCGCGACCGGCTTGCCGACGATGTCGCTGCGGCCGATCACCACCGCCTCCGCACCCTCGAGCGGAATCCGATGCTCGGCAAGCAACGCCATGATCCCGAGCGGCGTTGCCGGCACGATCGTCGGACGGCCGAGGTAGAGCTGGCCTGCATTGAAGGGATGGAGCCCGTCGACGTCCTTGATCGGGTCGATCTCTCGGATCACGCGCCCCTCGTCGAGGTGCGGCGGAAGCGGGAGCTGGACGAGGATTCCGTCGACGGCTTCGTCGGCATTCAGCTCGCCGACGATCGCCAACAAGTCCCCTTCGGAAATGTCTTCCGGCAGTTTGCGATCGTCTGAGCCGATCCCCGCCTCTTGCGCAGCCTCGTGCTTCCGGCTCAGGTAAATCGTCGACGCCGGATCGTCCCCCACCTGCAGGGTCACGAGCTGGAGTGGGCCGAGCTCGCGCGCCTCCTCCCCGACCTCGGCGCGAATCCGCGCCGCGAGCGGCGGTCCTTCCATCAGGGTTGCAGCCAAGGCTGGTGGCCTAGACGGGCAGCTGGACGTCGCTGACGTCGAGGCCGAGCGATTCGGCCAGCCGAACGCCGATCTCGAGGTCTTCCTTCAGCCGTTCGATGTCCCGCGCATGCATCGCCCGGCCGATGAAGGCTCGCTCCTTCGGGCGCCAGAGAGCGTGCTCGACGAACGTGGGCAGCAGCCGGTTCGCCGCATCGACCAGTTTTTGCTTCGTCTGCTTCGAGGCGCTCTGGAGGAGCACCTTCTCGTATGCCATCCCGGCGCCGTGATGGATTCCGTCGTCCGTCGTGAGCCGGTTGCAGAGCTCCTCGAGCACGGTGCCGCGGGACGAGCGGGCGATCAGCCGAAAACGCGAGATGATCAGTCGCTCGTAGAAGACCTGCATCTGGAAGACCTTTTCCTCGAGCGTGTCAGCCTCGAGGGTCATGTGCGCGAGCGTGTCGAGGTGCGGGTCGCGCTCGGCGGTCCCTCCGATCTCGCCCGAGAGCCGCAGCCACGCCTCCGTATGACGGGACTCGTCTTGCACCATCGTCGAGTAGTAGAGCTTGGCCTCGTGATCGGGCGCGATGTTGAGGAGCTGGGAGGCCATCTCGCACGCGAGCTCGTCCGCCTGTAGCTGTTGCGTGATCACGGAGCGCCACATGTCGCGGCGGCGAGCAACCTTCTGCGGCGCGCCCTTCGTCTCGGGGATCGGCGGGATCTCTCCCCAGGGAAGGTCGCGAACCTGCCATTCGGCGCGCTTGGCGAGCTCGTAGAAACGAAGAACGCCGGCGTATGCGGACTGATCCTCGTGCTGCTGCTCGACTACCTGTTCCGTCGCCATCGCGGCAAGGTTATCTGCCCGCCAAGAATAAGCTGCCCCCGTGGAGCTACGCCGCTGGCCGCGCAAGAACGACCCGGAGTCGATCAAGAGCCGACAGGACGAGTTGCGCGAACTGACGCAGGATGGCGAGGTCTTCTCCCACGACCTGACGCCGTTCGCACAGGCGCAGGAAGCGGTTACCGGAGTCGCCGTGATCCCGGTCTCCGTGATCGGGCCGCTGGACGTCGAGCTCGGCGAGTACGAGCTGGAGGAGCCGTTCGGGCGGCTCGTCGAGACGGGGCGCGCCTCTGACCGGGTGTACGTGCCGCTTGGGCACACCGAAGGGGGGCTGTCGGCATCGCTCTACCGAGGCGCGCGCGCAGTCTCGGAGTCCGGCGGCTTCAAGACGTTCGTGCTTCGCGACCGGATCACGCGCGCCTCCTGCTTCGTCTGCCGCTCGGCCGAGGAGGCGGTGACGCTCTCGCGCTTCCTGGACGCTCACGTCGCCGAGATGAGGCGCTGGCTGGCGGAGCGGGTCGAGGCGGATCCGACCCTCTCCAAGCACGCAAAGCTGCGCGAAGTCGAGACCCACGTCGTCGGGCCGATGTGTCACGTCATGTGGGCTTTCACGACCGGCGATGCATGCGGACCGAACATGATGACCCGGAATGCCTACGCGCTGAACATGGGCTACGTGATGGAGCAGGCGCCGGTGAAACCCGAGCGCGCGATCCTCGAGGCCAACATGGGCGGCGACAAGAAACCGTCCCACCGCTACTTCGAGCGCGGTGGCCACGGCAAGACCGTGATCGCCGAGTGCACGCTGAGCGAGGAGTCAGTGAGACGCGTCTTGCGGACGTCCATCGACGATCTGCTCGAGCTCTCGTGGGCCGGCACGCACGGCGCCGTCGCCTCGGGTATGCAGTCCGTCGCCTTCACACCGGCCTCCGCAATCGCCGCGATCTTCGCGGCGACCGGACAGGACCTCGGCATGGTCGGGACGAGCTCGATGGCGCACGGCACCGGTAAGCGCGTCGAGGACGGGCTCAACTGCACGATCCGGCTGGCTGGGCTCGAGGTCGGCACCGTCGGCGGCGGCACCACCCTCCCCTACGCGCGGTCGTGGCTCGCGCTGATGGGCTGCGCGGGCGCGGGAAAGGTCTACCGCTTCGCACAGATCGTCGCTGCCGCGACGCTGGCGCTCGAGATCTCGGCTTCGGCGGCGATGGCCACCGCCGGCTCGCATGAGTTCTTCCGGGCCCACCACGAGCGCGGCGGACTGCGCTGATTCGGCACGAATTTGTTGCCAATTCGCGCAACGGTTCGGTTTCAGCGCCGATATCGTTCCGGTAGGGGCGCGTTTGCACCCCCCTTAGGGGTTGGGGGCACGGGTGACTGAAGGCAGCGAGCCGCGGGTGCCGCCGCACCACGGTCCGGCTTGCTGGGGCTGTGGCGACAACCCAAACGGGATCCACCTCCGTCAGCCCGAAAGCGAGGGGCTAACCGAGTACGAGTCATACCTCGAGTTCGACGAGCGGCACCAGGCGGCGCCCGGGCTCGTCCACGGCGGGCTGGTCGCGGCTGCGCTCGACGAGGCCTGCGGCTTGCTGGCGTCCTGGTACCGCTTCCCGACCGTCACCGGCCGTCTCTTCGTGCACTACCGCGACCCGGTGCCGATCAACACCGAGCTGCTGATCCGTTCCCACCTCGAGGACGAACACGGGCGCCGGATCCACATCGCGGGGGAGCTCGTCGACGGCGACGACATCCTCGCGCAGGCGCGCGCGGCATTCGTCCACGTCCCGCTCGAGCACTTTCTCGGCACGCCAGAAGGTCAGGCCGCGGGCGAGAGATGGAAACGCCTACTCGAGGCCGACGAGGATGCTTAACGGCTCTGGGGGAATACGAGCGCGACGCGATAGGTTGAAGCGGACATGAGGCTCGAAGGCGTTCATCACGTGACGGCCATTACGGCCGATGCGCCACGGAACGTCGAGTTCTACGCAGGGCTGCTCGGCCTCCGGCTGGTGAAGAAGACGGTCAACCAGGACGATCCGACCGTCTACCACCTCTTCTACGCGGATGAGCGGGGCGATCCCGGCTCCGACATCACCTTCTTCGAGTATCCGGGCGCCCGACAGGGTCGCGCCGGGGCCGGGATGGTGCACACCGTCCGCTGGAGAGTTGCGTCCGAGGACGCGCTCGATTTCTGGCAGAAGCGGCTCGACAACCACGTCCACTCTCGGCAGGACGGGCACCTGACGTTCGTCGATTCCGAGGGGCTACGGCACGAGCTGGCCGTCGTCGAGACCGACGACCCGCCTCTGATCGCCGAGCACCCGGAAGTCCCCGCCGAGCTCGCGCTGCAAGGTTTCGACGGCGTGCGGGCGTTCTCGGCCGATCCCGAGCGAAGCCGCGACTTCCTCGAGCAGACACTCGAGTTCGAGCGCCGGGACGGCGACAGGTGGGAGGCCCGCGGCGACCGCCGGGGTGGCTTCTACGAATACGACGCCGCGCCCGAAGGCGCAGGCATCGGCGGTGCCGGCACCGTGCACCACGTCGCGTGGGCGTCCCCGCCGGAGGAGCACGAACCCTGGCGCGAACGCGTCGCGGCCGTGGGGGCGCACGTGACTCCGATCATCGACCGCTTCTACTTCAAGTCGATCTACTTCCGCGAACCGAGCGGCGTCCTCTTCGAGATCGCCACGATCGGCCCCGGCTTTGCGACGGACGAGCCGATCGAGCACCTCGGGGAGCGCCTCTCGCTGCCGCCCGCGTTCGAGCACCTGCGCTCAGAGGTCGAGCCGATCCTGACGCGGCTGCCGAACCCGCGCGAGCCCGCCGCCGCGCGGTGAGCGCGCTCGACTCGCTCGCCTACAGACTCCGCCCCGCCGAAGGCACGCCCGAGGGCGCTCTCGTCCTGTTCCACGGCCGAGGCGCGGACGAGAACGATCTCTTCCCGCTCCTCGACTTCCTCGATCCCGAACGCCGCTTCGTCGGCGCAACACTGCGCGGGCCGCTGTCGCTACCGCCGGGCGGCGCACACTGGTACGTCGTCCGTGAGATCGGGTATCCAGACAGGCAGACGTTCGACGCGAGCTACGCGCTCGCGTCCACGTGGTTCGCGGCTTTCGCGGAGGAAGCCAGGGTGCCGTCCGAGCGCACGGTGCTCGGCGGCTTTTCGCAGGGCGCAGTGATGACCTACGCGCTCGGCCTCGGGCGCGGCAGGCCGCGACCCGCCGCGTTGATCGAGCTCAGCGGCTTCATGCCGACGGTCGAGGGATTCGAGCTCGACCTCTCGCCACCCTTGCCGCCCGTCGCGATCGGCCACGGAACGTTCGACCCGGTGATCTCGGTCGAATGGAGCCGGCGCGCGAAGGAGCAGCTCGAGCAAGCCGGCGCCGACGTCCTCTACCGGGAGTACCCGTTGGCCCACTCCATCGACCCCGGCTATCTCTCCGAGCTCTCCTCCTGGCTGTCCGCCTTGGCGCCCACGCAGGCGCCCACCGGCGAGTAGCCGCGCCGCCTACGCGGCCCGCTGGACTCCGTCGAGCAGCCTCCAGTTCGCCTCGAGGGCGCGCTCGGCGACTGCAGCGAGCTCTTCGGCCCGCGCCGGTGGAGCCCCCGCGAGCGCCTCGCGGGCGGCCCGCGCGTGCTCGATGTCTCGCTCGGCGTGCAGCCGGAAGTACTCGGTCGCCGGATCGGCGGCGTCGAAGCCGTAATGCTCGACCAGCCCGGCAAGCTTCGTCCGCGAGATTGCCGGCTGAGCCGACTCGACTGCGTAGAGAACCGCCAGCGCCCGGAAGCGCTCCGAGGGCGACCAGGCGGCGGCGCAACCCGAGGTCTCCGGCGTCGGCTCGCGATCGAGAGGCGCGTCGACGGCGGCGGCGAAGTCGTCCCACAGGGCTACGTGCTCCGCCTCCTCGCGCGAGTGCTCGTCGTCGCCCGCAACCGACGCAGCGCGCGCCAGCGCGACGACCGCGTGCCGGTACTCGCCCGCATAGAACGCAAGCTCATCGCGGCTCAGTTCGCCGCATTCCCAGCGCTCGTAGAACGGATGCTTCAGGACGTCCCAGCGCTGCCGGGCCTGGTCGATACTCGCGCAAAGCTCCATGTCACTCCTTCGCTCGAACGTGACCCCGGCGGGATGCTAGCGGGAGCATTCGACGCCTGACCCACCCAGAGGTAGTCTCGCGGAATGAGGTGGTTCCTCGTTATCGCCGCGGTCTCATTGGCGGTGACGGGGAGCGCCTCGGGCGAGCTCGTAGCGCGCGCGCCCGACGGCATGATCGCGGTGACGCCGCGGGGCGCACCGCTCGTCGGCTATGTCAGCGGAGCCGAGCTCCTGGTCGCCCGGCGGGGCGGGCGCGGGCACTGGATGCAGCAGCGGGCCGCCCGGATTGCCAGGGGCTCGAGGCTTGCCGCCTTCGCGGCTGGGAGCGCGGGGCCCGTGGCGGTTGTCATCGGCCCGGGCGACAGGAGCCTCGCCATTCTTCGCCGGCAAAAGGATCGCTGGGTCAAGACGCGGCTCACGGGCAGTCTGGGCCCCGATCTCACGCTCGGCTGGCCCGGGCTGACCCTCGATCGCCGGGGCCTGCCTGTCGTCGCCTACACGCGCTGGCACACGCACAGCCTGTTCAGCCAGCTGATTCTGGCGCGGGTGGGAACCCGAGGCGCTCAGACGCAGCGCGTGACCGTGGGCGGCTGGCCGAAGAGCTACACGCCGCCGCCGGCCGCGCCGGTTCTGCTCCCGGACGGCAGTGTCCACGTGGTCGAGACCTATGGGGTCAGCGGCGCGGTGGGAACGATCGAATGGACGCCGCGGAAGAAAACCTGGATCGGCGTCTACCTCTCCGCCGGCAGAGGCGGCTTCCCGATCGGCCCGATGTTCGCGGCGCCGGGTCGTGGGAGCGTCGTCTACGCCGCCTGGACCGAGGAGTTTCCGGGGTCCCTTTATGGTGGGTTCCCGGTCACAATCGCGACCCACGGGCGAGAGATCACCGAGAACGTCGTTTCCGAGCGAGGGGTTACGACCGGGCTCGCGATGACCCGCAACGGCCCTGTGGTTGCGGCCAACGAGTGGGTCTCCGCAGACAGCTTCTCCTTCTCGGTCACCGAGCCCGACGCCGTCTGGGCCGGAACGGTCACGGGTTCTGGCGGTAGCGAGCTCGACGGGCGGCTCGCCGGCCTGGCGGCCGTGCCGCATAGCGCCGCCCAGGATCTGCTGCTCTCCAGACCCGACGGCCTCTCGTGGTTCCGAACCCGGGGCTCGCTGCCGGTGCACGTCAGCCTCAGCGCCGAGGCACGCGCCGACGGCACCGTCGCTCTCTCCGGCCGGGTACAGGGAGCGCGCGGCGGCAAGGTGACGATCTACCGGGAGCGCTCGAAGGCGATCCGCGAGGCTGCGGGGATAGCGAAGCTCGGC
>JALYLK010000011.1 GCA_030774275.1 Actinomycetota bacterium | reverse complement strand
GCGGGCGAGTGGCGCCAGGTCTCCCTCGAGGTCGGCATCTATGAGCAGGACGCGACCAACGGGAGCTGCGCGTTCCGCGAGGGTGAGTGCTTGGCCCTTTCCACGCGCCGGCAGGCGGAGCACTCGGGCGCCGGCGCGCTGCGCCGCCTCGGCCGTCCCGTCTCTCGAGCCGTCGTCGGCCACGATCACCTCGACGCCGGGGAACGCCTCGCGCACGGACTCGACCGTCCGCGCGATCGCCGCCTCCTCGTCGCGGGCCGCGACGAGGACGGCTACGAGCTCAACCACTCCGAGGAACGGAGTCGAGCGGAGGGAGCACTCCGTCGGCGGCGCTCGGCTTGACGCCGTAGTGGCCTGCCTTGGCGCCGTCCACGAGCAGGGTGAGCGCAAAGCGGCCGATTGCCTGGTCGATGTCGTCGACGCTCGAGATCCCGTTTCGCTGGAAGGCCGTCACGGTGGACTTGCTCGCGTCCGTGGTCTCGACCCCGACCACCGGGACCGGAGCGGCGATCAGTCCGGAGTAGAAGCCGGAGAGGAACATCGCGGTCCCGTCGTATTGCTTGCCGGCGGTGCGCACGACGATGACGGCGTCGGCCGGACGATTCTCGCTCCCGGTCCGCTCGGCAACGATCTGTTCCGCGAGGGTCGTCCAGAGCGGGGCCTTGCCCCCGGCCGCGAGCTCCCCGGCGAGGCTCTTGCCAAGCGACGGCAGACGTGCATCGCCCACGTACCTCGCCAAAGCAGGATCCCCCGCGAGCGCGTTGTCGACTTGCGGGACGTCGAGCGGAAGCTTCAGCGCGCGGACCCGTGCCCAGCCGCTTGCACCGGCGTCGGTGAGCGCCTGCTCGAGGCTCGCCTGCACCTTCGGGTCCGCCGGCCCGAGGAAGACGAGCGCGATCCTCTTGCCGCGCAGGCGGTTGGCCATCAGCGCCGGGTATGTGTCCGTGACGAACGCCTGCGTTGCCCGCTGCTGCGCTGCGAGGTTGTCGGACTGCTGACGCGCATCTTTGAGGTCGCTTTGCAGCTTGGCGACGCGCTGCTCGAGCAACCCTCGCTGGGCTCTGTCGACGAGGCCGCGGTCGGAAATGCCGACCCCGACAAGGATCCCGATCACCAGGGCGAGGAAGACCGCCGCAAGCGAGGCAACGTGGTAGCGGAGGTCGAACATCAGTGTCCCTTCCGGCGATGGTCTCGCGTTTCTGGCGAGTGCCCGGGGTCGTCAGCCAAGGACACACGGAGCGTCAATATGCAGGCATCTTGGCGCGACCGAGGACGCCGCGTGGCGGCGCCGGGTGCCGCCAGAAACGCCCTGACTATCGCTGGAAGGGACACTAAGCCCGGGCCCCAGTCTCGCATAGGGAATAGAGGCGCGTCAGCGCTTTGTGGGGGAGCGATCGCCGTAGCCTGCCGAGAAACGGCGCGTCGATCGTCAGCTCGGCGCGTGTGCGGTCTGCTGCTGCTTCCGTCAGCCGCAGCTCGACGTCGAGCCGCGTGTCGACGAATTGCCAGGCTACGAATTCGGGTGGCCGCACGTCGAGGATGATGAGCATCCCCGCGACATCGACCTTCGAGCCGACGAGCGGGCTCGGCCTTCCCCGGCTGAGGGTCCGCCAACGCGCTCCGGGCGCCAGCCCGAGGCGGTCGGGCTCCACGGCGCGGAGGCCGGGCCACCAGTCGCTGAGGTGAGTCGGCTCCGCCAGAAAGTCCCAGACGTCGGTGCGAGGCGCGTGCAGCTCCCGCGTGGCGGCGTAGGTCGGCATGTGGACAAATCGTTGCTGTTTTGGCGCAGTTCCGTCACACATCCGTGAGGAATTCGGCGCTAGGCTCGGCCTGAGGGTGGCGGGCTGTCAGCCCCACCCTATGGGTGGGGGATGCGCGCGCGGGTACCTAGAACCGCCCGATGAGCCGTGGTTTTGCTTGAACCTTGGTGAAACGGGTCGGGTGTCGCGCCCTCCGGCTAGCCGAGGCCGAGGAGGTCGCGGAGTCGGTTGCTGAGCAACCCGATCAGCCGCCGCAGGGTCGGTGAGGCAACGATCGCCACGACGATTGCGGCTAGGCCTGCCAGGGCGAGCGTGACCAGGGGCATCAGGCCAACCCGGCGCGAGACCAGGCGCGAGACGCCTTTTGCGTCGATCAGGATCTCGCCGACCTTCAGGCGCGTGACGAACGTCGACGACATCCCGGCGCGATTCCGCTCCAGGAACTCGACTAGGTTGAAGTGGGTCCCGACCGCGACGATCAGCTCGGCGCCCTTCTCGTAGGCGAGCAGCAAGGCGACGTCTTCGCTGATCCCCGGCGCGCGAACGACCTGGTACTCGAGCCCAAGGGCCTCGATCCGCTCCTTCCCGGGGGCGTCGCCGTCCGTGTATGCGTGGACGACCTTCTCGGCCGGTGACGTGAGAACTCGGTCGGAGACGGAATCCATGTCGCCTACGATCACGTCCGGCTTGTAGCCGGCCTCGCGCAGCGCATCGGCGCCGCCGTCGACGCCGATGAGCACCGGCTTGAAGTCGCGGATGTACGGCCGCACGATCCGCAGATCCCGCTTGTGGCCGGGGCCGCGTGCGACGACGAGCGCGTGACGATCGCGGAAGCGTGTCTGCAGGGTCGGAAAGTCGATCCCCTCTGAGAGGAGCCGTCCTTCCTCGCGCAGGTAGCGAAGCGTGTTGTCCGCGAAGGACTCCAGCGCCTCCGTTACTCGGCCGCGCTGCTCGGCGATCGCGGTCGCGAGCTCGTCGGCCGTCAGCGTTCGCCCGGCGGCGACGCAGTCGCCGTTCCGAAAGACGCTCGCACCCCGGACCGTGAGCAGCTCGCCCTCGGAGACCTCGTCGAAGATCGGCGCGGCGGGTGCGTCGATCAGGCGGACACCGCCCCGAACGAGCAGAAGCGGCCCCGGATTCGGGAAGCGGCCGCTTTGCGAGGGCGCCACATTGACCACGACCCGCACCCCGGACTCGAGCAGCTCCTCGGCCGATACCCGGTCGAGATCGGTGTGATCGATGACCGCGACGTCGTCCGGTCCGAGCCGCCGGACGAGGTTCTTGGTGCGCCGGTCGAGCTTCGCGGCGCCCGTGAACTCGACGAAGCTAGTCACTCTGCACGGCGGTCAGGAACTCCTGGCCGCCGAGCATACGCTGGATCTCCTCGCGCCGCTCCGCTTCTCCCAGTGGCTCGATGCGAGTGTGCGTCGGATCGCCGGACACTTTTTCCACCTGGAAATGACGGTCCGCGCGACTCGCGATCTGCGGCAAATGCGTGATCGTGAGCACCTGTCCTCGCGTCGCCAGCCGCTCGAGCGTCTCGCCGACCGCGTGCGCAGTCTGGCCGCCGATGCCTGCATCGATCTCGTCGAAGACCATCGTCTCGCCGCCCCCGACGACCGCGATCGCCAGCGCGACGCGAGAGAGTTCTCCGCCCGACGCCGTCTCGGCGACGGGCGCAAACGGCAGTCCTGCGTTCGGGCGAATCAGGAACGCAACCCCGTCGCCGCCTGTCGACGACGGCTCGCGTTCAGTGAGCTCGACGCGGAACTCCCCCTCCCCCATGCCGATTCCTTCCAGCTCAGCAGCCACCGCGTCCGCGAACGGCTCGGCAGCTGACCGCCGAGACTCGCGCAACGCCGAGGCAAGCTGCCCCACCCGCCACTCAGCTTCCTCGAGGGCCTTCGCCACGGCCGCAACGGGATCCGCGCCGTCCTCGAGCGCCTCGAGCTCCGTCTGAGCCTCGGCCGCACGCGCCAGCAGCTCCTCGTACGACGAGCACCGAAAGCGGCGCTTCGCCTCCGCGATCCGATCGAGCTCGCCCTCGATCTGCTCGAGCCGGTCCGGCTCGGCCGCGAGGGACGCGAGAAAGCTCCGCAGCTCGGTTGCCGTCTCGCGGAGGCGCAACTCCGAGTCACGCAGCTCGTCGCCCGCACGCCGAAGTTCCGGGGCCAGCGGCTCCAGCGGCGAGAGAGCGCGCTCGGCCGCCGCCACAAGCGATGCTGCGCCGTCGCCGTCCTCTGGTGCGAGCGCTTCGCCGGCCGTTTCGACTCCCATCGCCAGCTCGGTGACATGCAGAAGGCGCTCCCGCTCGGCCCGCAACGTGTCTTCGCTGTCGGCCTCCATTCCGAGCGTGTCCTCGACGAGCGCGCGAAGCTCGGCGAGACGCGCTTCTGCGGCATCGGCGCCGCCGCGTAGCTCCTCGTGCCGGCGCCGCGCCGCCTGAAGCTCGCGCCACGCGAGCCGCGCCTCGGCGCGCCGGCGCAATTGCTCGTCGCCGCAGAAGGCGTCGAGCACATCGAGCTGATACGAGGGACGTGCGAGCCGCCGCTGCTCGAATTGCCCGGACATCGCGATCAGCCGGTCGGCTACTGCGGCGACGTCGTCCCGGGCCGCCGCACGGCCCCAGGCATAAGCACGCGTGCGGCCGTCGGCGAACACGCGGCGCGCGAGGACGAGCCCTTCCTCGTCCTCGGGGCGCAGCTCTGCGAGGTTCTCGAATTCGTCCTCGAGCAACCGGTCGGGTACATCGAGCTCCGCCTCGACATAGGCCTCGTCGCCCTCCGGTCCGACAAGAGCGGCGTCTCCGCGCGCTCCGAGCAGGAGACCAATCGCCTGGGCGAGGATCGTCTTGCCGGCGCCCGTCTCCCCCGTGATCGCATTCAGCCCGGGAGCGAGCTCGAGCTCGACCTCGCGGATCAGGACGAGGTTCTCGATGCGCAGGCGGCGCAGCACGCGCCCGATGGTACGCACGGCGTCGGCGTACGACTATCGGTTCTTTCGGACCGGCCCCTACGAAGCGAAGGTCTCGCGATAACGCGTGAAAAACGTGCGCTCGGGCAGCGTTGCCAACAGCGAGGTCTGTTCCGCGAGGCGAACCGAGACCTGCTCGCCCGGCTCGAGCCGTCCGACCTGTCGACCGTCGACGATCACTGTCACGGAACCGTCCTCGGTCCGGTTCGTCACCACAAGGTCACGGCCGCGCGGCACGACGAGGGGCCGGACGTGCAGTGAATGCGGCGCGACGAACGTGAGCGCCATCGCGTCGAGACCCCAGACGAGCACTGGTCCGCCGTTCGACAGGTTGTAGGCGGTCGATCCCGAAGGCGTTGCACAGATCAGGCCGTCACACGGGAGCACGCCGAGATCTTCTCCGCCGACGGCGTAGCCGAGCTCGACCATTCGTCCGGGCGTCGAGCTTGTCGCGAGGACGTCGTTCACCGCCGGCCAGTGCTCGACGCCGATCCCCACCTCGAGCGTCGGCAGCTCGACGACGGTGAAATCTCCCTCGAAGGCTCGCCCGAGCCCCTGCTCCAGCTCCTCCTGGCGAATCGAGGTCAGGAAGCCGACACGGCCGAAGTTGACCCCGATCACCGGCACGCCGGCGCCGAGAAAGCGGTGGAAGGCCTGCAGCATCGAGCCGTCACCGCCGAGCGTCACCGCGAGGTCGGGCTGCTGGTCCTCCGCTACCAGCTCGACGCCTTTCGACTCGACCAGGCCCTCGACCCGCGAGACGGCCTCGGCCACGGCCGGCCCGTTCCCGTGGGTGACGATTGCAATCCGTTTGACCGGCTTACCCGACGGCATCGCCGATCCGGACGTCGAGGTCTTCGGGGAGTCTTGGGCTAGCTCGCTGGACAAGGTGGAGGAAAAACTCACGGTTGCCTTTCGGTCCCGGCAGGCCTGAGTCTACGACCCCGGCCGTCTCCGCCCCCCAGGTCAGCGCAGCCTCCGCGACCTCGCGGACGACGCGCCGCCTCGTCTCCGGCTCGCGGACGACACCGCCTCGCACGTCGCGGCGACCCGCCTCGAACTGGGGCTTGACGAGCACCAGCGCCTCCCAGCCAGGCGCCGCGAGACCGAGCAACGCCGGCAACGCCTTGCGCACGCTGATGAACGAGACATCGCAGACGACGAGCTGCGGCGCGAAGGGCAGCTCGATCACGTTGCGCGCGTTCGTCCGTTCGAGAACGACCACCCGCGGGTCTTCACGAATCCGCGGGTGGAGCTGGCCGTAACCAACATCGAGCGCGATCACCCGCGCCGCGCCCCGCTGAAGAAGGGCGTCGGTGAAGCCGCCCGTCGACGCGCCGACGTCGAGACAGTCGCGGCCGGCAGGATCGACGCCGAACGCGTCGAGCGCATTCGCCAGCTTGATCCCCCCGCGCGAGACGTAGGGCTCCCCTTCCGTGACCGCGAGCTCGATCCCCTCGTCGACCTGTTCACCCGGTTTCTCGTGCCCCGGGACCCGCCCGGCGAGCACGAACGCCTGCGCCTGCGTGCGGCTCTCGGCGAGCCCACGTTCCACGAGCAGGAGGTCGACCCGTTTCTTCACGCTCGTATGATCGCCGTCGTGGCCGACTTGCACGGCGAACACGTCCGCCTACGCCCGCTCCAGCCCAGCGATGTCGAGTGTTTGACCGAGATCGGCGCGGAGCCCGAGGTCGCGCGCTGGTGGGGCGAGATCACGCGGGAACATTTGCTCGACAAGGCCGAGGGCCGCGACGATGCCACCGCGTTCGC
Organism: Actinomycetota bacterium; assembly: GCA_030774275.1. GTDB lineage: Bacteria > Actinomycetota > Thermoleophilia > Gaiellales > Gaiellaceae > 13-2-20CM-68-14. Next base: position 1,259 of record JALYLK010000011.1, on the reverse strand, counting down.
GATCGAGCTCGAAGGCGAGGTCGTCGGGCTGGCTCAGTTCTCCGAGCCCGGCGAGGGAGAGTTCAGGCACGCCGGCATCGACCTCTTCCTGACCTCGTCGCGGCACGGCCAAGGACTCGGTCGCGACGCCGTGCGGACGCTCGCCCGTTGGCTGATCGACGAGCGCGGCCATCACCGGCTGATCATCGATCCCGCGCTCGCGAACGAGCCGGCGATCCGGGCGTACGAAGCAGTCGGCTTCAAGCGCGTCGGAGTGCTCCGCCGCTACTGGCGGGACCCTGAGGGCGTCTGGCAGGACGGCCTGCTGCTCGACTTGCTCGCCGACGAGCTCTAGCCATGTCCCCGGACCCGGTCGCCGGCCCTGTCCCCGGACCAGGTCCCGGCGAAAGGCTCAGGCCGTCCTGCTAGCGAGCCCGGCGACGATCTCCTCGAGCACGGACGTGTCGGCGTCGATCGCAGCCAGCCGAGCCTGGGCCCGCTCGGCCGCCCCGTCGGCGAGCTTGCGCGCGCCCTCCTCGCCGTGCGTGAGCACGTAGCCGTCGCCGTCGAGGATGTCGTCGACTACCTGGAAGAGCATTCCAAGCTCGTCCGCGAACTGCCGCCACGGCTTCTGCTCAGCTTCTGGAATCTCCGCCACCCACAGGGCGCACGCGACGGAGGCGTAGAACAGGCGGCCCGTCTTCAACCGGTGGACCTGCTCGAGGTCGTCGCCGAGACCCTTGGTGTCCGCATGCTGGCCCCCGATCATCCCAAGCGTCGCCTGGATGAGCTCGCGGGCGACAAACGGTGTCGGATAGGAGAGAGCAAGCCGCAGAGCCTCCGCGAGCAGCGCGTCGCCGACGAGGACGGCCGTCGCCTCGTCGAACTGGGCCCACGTGCTCGGTCTGCCGCGCCGCAGCTCGTCGTCGTCGAGTGCCGGCAGGTCATCGTGGACGAGTGAGAAGTTGTGCACGAGCTCGAGGGCAGCGGCGGCCGGGAGTAGGCGCTCGGGCTCCAGGCCGGCCGCCTCGCCGCTGGCCAGACAAATCACAGGGCGGATTCGTTTACCGCCGCCGGCGAGCGCGTAGCGAATCGGCCCCGCGAGCTCGCCGAGCTCAGGCGTCAGCGCCAGCTCGTCGAGGTAGGCCTCGATGAGTGCGCTCAGCTCTTGCGGGCGGGTCATTGGACGCCTCATCCCGCCTCTTTCTTCGCCCGGGCCAGCTCGGCCTCGACTTCCTTCGCGATCTCTGCGAGCTCGGAGAGGATCTCGATCGCACGGT
>JALYLK010000010.1 GCA_030774275.1 Actinomycetota bacterium | reverse complement strand
CGCAGCGCCTGCGCAAGCTCGCTCTTGCGGCCGAGGTAGCGGATGCGCGCGTCGTCGAGCTCCGTGGGAATGGTCGCGGCGGCGACCGCGGCGTTTGCCTCGGGCTCGTACGCCTCCCAGTCCACGGCGGCGACTGTAGCTTCGTTGTCGGTCAAAAGTCCTCCTCGTTCGTCTCTGCCGGTCGGTCTCGCCCCGGCTCGGAACGGGAGGTCAGGCGGTGCGCGCCGAGCTCCCGGTTCCGTCCCGGGGCTCGGTAAACAGCATCGACTGCACGGTCGCCTTCACGCCTGGAAGCATAACGGGATGAGCTCGTACGACGCCATTGCGCGCCTCTACGACCCGTGGAGCCGAAGCGTGACCGAGGACGTGTCTTTCTACGTCGAGCAGGCTGAGCGCGTCGCGCCCGGGCCGATCGTCGAGCTCGCCGTCGGCACGGGGAGGATTGCGGTCCCGATCGCGGCGGCCGGAATCAGGGTGATCGGCGTCGACTCTTCGTCGGGCATGCTCGAGATCTGCCGGGACCGGGCGGAGGTGGCGGGTGTCGGCGAGCTCGTCGAGCTTCGGTTCGGGGATCTGCGGCAGCCGCCGGTCTCAGAACGCGTCGAGCTCGTCATCTGCCCGTTTCGGTCGTACCTACACCTGCAAACGGACGAGGAGCGGCTGGGCGCGCTGCGAGCGGCGCGCGAGCTCCTTGTCCCGGACGGCCGCTTTGTTTTCGACGTTTTCGCCCCGGGCTCCGACGACATCGCCGAAACCAACGGCCGCTGGCTGGAACGCGAGCTCGACATCTACGAGCGGGCGGACTGGAACACCGATACGAGAACGCTGACGCTCTCGGTGCGAGGCCCGGGCGGCGAGTCGACGATGGTGCTCGCGTGGCTGTCGGCCGACGAGTGGCGGGCGCTCCTCGAGCGCGCCGGCTTCCAGGTCGAGTCGCTCTACGGCTGGTTCGACCGCCGCCCCTTCAGGGGCGGCGAAGACATGGTCTGGATCGCCCGCCGCGTCTGATCGGGGCGTGTCCTGGTGCCAGGCATGGAGACACGGCTAACGGAGACGGTCGGTCGCAAAGTTGAGCCGAACGCCGACGAGGTCGACGCCGTCGACCGTGGCCGAAACAGGCGTGCCCTGGTGCCAGGCATGGGGACCGGTCCGAATTAGGCAGGCGCGGACGTTAGAGGAGCTCGATCTCGTCGCCGACGGCGACCTCACCGGTCTCGACGACGCGCGCCAGCATTCCACGCTTGCCCTGCAGCTCGGCGCGCAGACCGTCGCGCAGCTCGTCCATGCGGTGACAGGGATCGCAGACCATCGTGATCTCGAACTCAGCCTCACCCGCGCGAACGCGCTGGCCGACCGGCCACTGCTCGACGTCCGTGCCGTCGACGGTGATGTTCTCGCGGATCGCGCCGGGCTCGACGTCGACGGAGTCGAGGTGCTCCTTGGAGACGAAGAGAACCTCGCGCTTCGGCGGATTCGCGTGCGCGCAGCCCTCCAACCCCTGACCCGCAATCGCCCGCCTGCGTTCGTGCGCCTCGGACCTTCCGCTCTTCCGGGCAGGTGAAGTGAAGACGCCGACGATGGTTGCCATCAACCGACGAGTCTAATCACGGCGGCGGCTCCACTCGTACAAGGCGATCGCCCCCGCGGCGCCGACGTTCAGCGACTCCGCCGCACCAGGGAGAACGATCGTGGCCGTGTCGTCGCATCCCGCGAGCACGTCGGCGGGCAGCCCCTCACGCTCGGCGCCGATGACGAAAACGGTCCGATCGTCAAGCTCGACCTCCGACAGCGGTCTGCCGCCGTGGGCGACAAGGCCGATTCGCCGTCCCGCCGCTTCGCCGAGTGGCACACGGAAGATCGCCCCCGCGGACGCGCGCAGCGCCTTCGGCCCTGTCGGATCGGCGCAGCCCTCCGACAGCTCCACCGAGGCCCCGAAAGCGTCCGCGGTCCGGATCAGCGTCCCGACGTTGCCCGGGTCGCCGATCCGCCAGAGCGCAAGCGCGACCGGCCGCTGCTCGTTCGCCGGGAGATCCTCACGCCGGAAGACACCGATCACGCGTGCCGGATGCGGCAGCGTCGAGACCTGAGCGAGCAGCTCGGGCTCGACCGTCTCGCCGGCCACGAGCAATTCGACCGGTTCGAGCCCCGCCTCGAGCGCCGAATCGACGAGATCCTCGCCCTCGGCGGCGAACAGCCCCAGCTTGTCGCGCCAGCGACGGGCGTGGAGCTTGCGGACGAGCTTGAGCGTCTCGTTCTGCGGCGAGGTGATCACGAGCGCCGCGCGACGAAGCCGGCCGATCGCCTCAAAGAAACCTCAGCTGGCGAGCGCCGACTTCGCCTGCTCGGCGATCGCCGCGAAGGCCTCGGGATCCGAGACGGCCAGATCCGCCAGCATCTTGCGATCGAGCCCGATCTCGGCCTTCCGGCAGCCGGCGATGAACTGGTTGTACGAAAGCCCGTTCTGCCGAGCCGCCGCGTTGATCCTGAGGATCCACAGACGCCGGAACTCGCGCTTGCGGTTCTTCCGGTCGCGATAGGCGTACGCGAGCGAATGCTCGACCTGCTCTTTCGCCTGCCGGTAGGTCGAGTGCTTGAGGCCCCAGTAGCCCTTGGCCTGCTCGAGAACCTTGCGGCGCTTCTTGCGCCCGTGAACGGATCGCTTGACGCGCGGCACTTACCTCATCCCCAGCAGCTTCTTGACGGACTTGACGTTTGATTCGTCAAGCGCGACGTCCTTGCTGAAGCCGCGCTTTTTCTTAGCCGACTTCTTCTCGAGCAGGTGACTCTTCATTGCTCGCCGGCGCATCAGCTTGCCCGTTCCGGTCACCTTGAACCGCTTCTTGGCTGCGCTCTGTCTCTTTATCTTCGGCATCTGTTTTCGTCACTCCCGCGTTCTTCGT
>JALYLK010000009.1 GCA_030774275.1 Actinomycetota bacterium | reverse complement strand
TTGAGGTTCTTCTCCATAGCCTCGGCGACCTCTTCCGTCGCCTCCGTCCAGAGCTCGACGATCTTCTCGTGGCGCTCCTCCTCGGTGATCAGGCCGCGCTCGTACAGGCCCTCGATCTCGCTGACTCGCTCCTCGTAGCCGCTCAGGATCTGCTCCTTGGACTCGGGGATGATGATGTCGTTCTTCGAGATCGTCACACCGGCGTCGGTGGCGTACTTGAACCCGAGCGACTTGATCGTGTCGAGGACGCTGGCGATCACCTGAGCGCCGAAGCGCTCGGCCAGCTCGGAGATGAAGATGTCCATCTCCTTCTTCGACAGCGTCGTGTTCACGTACGGGAAGTCCTGGGGCGCCTCCTCGAGGCCCTGAGCCTCGCGCAGCGAGCGCTCGACCTCGACGTTGAAGATCACGCGGCCGGGCGTGGTGAGCATGAGCTCCTCGCCGTGCCGGTACTCGATCGCCTGCTGAAGCTTGACCTGTTCCGAGTCGACCGCCCGCTCCACTTCCTCCTCGGAGGCAAAGCGCATCGGCCGCGGCTTGAGGTCCTCGGCGTTGAGCTCGTTCAGGTTCTTGTCCGAGTACGTGAGGTAGTACTCGCCCAGCACCATGTCCTGGGTCGGCGTCGTCAACGGTCGCCCGTGCGCGGGCGACAGGATGTTGTTCGCCGAGAGCATCAGGATCCGGGCCTCGGCCTGTGCCTCTGCGGAGAGCGGCAGGTGTACCGCCATCTGGTCGCCGTCGAAGTCAGCGTTGAAGGCGTGACAGACGAGCGGGTGAACCTGGATCGCCTTGCCCTCGACGAGCACCGGCTCGAACGCCTGGATCCCCAGGCGGTGGAGCGTCGGTGCGCGGTTCAGCAGCACCGGATGCTCGGCGATGACCTCCTCGAGCACGTCCCAGACCTCCGGGACCATCGAGTCCACATGCTTCTTCGCCGCCTTGATGTTCTGGACGGACTTCCGCTCGACAAGCCGGCTCATGATGAACGGCTTGAAGAGCTCGAGCGCCATCAGCTTCGGGAGGCCGCACTGGTGCAGCTTCAGGTTCGGCCCGGAGACGATTACCGAGCGGCCCGAGTAGTCGACACGCTTGCCGAGCAGGTTCTGGCGGAAGCGGCCCTGCTTCCCCTTGAGCATGTCGGACAGGGACTTCAACGGCCGGTTGCCCGGGCCGGTGACGGCGCGGCCCCGACGGCCGTTGTCGAACAGTGCGTCGACGGCCTCCTGCAGCATCCGCTTCTCGTTGTTGACGATGATCTCGGGCGCCCCAAGGTCGAGCAGCCGCTTGAGGCGGTTGTTCCTGTTGATCACCCGTCGGTAAAGGTCGTTCAGATCGCTCGTCGCGAAGCGGCCGCCGTCGAGCTGGACCATCGGGCGAAGCTCCGGCGGAATCACCGGCACCGCCTCGAGGACCATCCACTCGGGCTTGTTCTCCGAGGTGACGAACGCGCTGACGACCTTCAGGCGCTTGATCGCGCGCTGCTGCTTCTGGCCCTTTGACGTCTTGATCGTCTCTCGGAGCAACGTGGCCTCGGCCTTGAGGTCGAGGTCCTTCAGCAGCTCCCGGATCGCCTCCGCGCCCATGCCGCCGGCGAAGTAGACGCCGAAGCCGTAGGGCGAGCCAAAGCGGTCCTTGAGCTCGCGGAAGAGCTGCTCGTCGTTGACGATCTGCTTAGGCTCGAGCTCGCGGAAGAGGTTCCAGGTCTCCTCGAGCCGGTTGACGGAGTCGACCGCAGCTTCGCGCGTGTCGGCACGCCGTGACTCGATGTCCTGGTACATCTCGCGCACCTTCACGAGCCACTGCACGAGCGCGTCGAAGTCCTCCTTCTGGATCTTCCCGTCCGTGCGCAGGCAAAGGTCGCTGACCAGCTCGCGGATCTCGTCGTCGCTGGCGTTCGGCTCGGCCGTCTCGAGCGCCTCGCGGAGGAGGCCCTTTCCGAGATCCCGTGCCTTCTCGAGCTGCTTCTGGTCGATGCCGGCGACGAGCTCGACGTCGTCCTCGTGGACCTTGGCCTTCTTGTCGAGCAGGCCGTCGAGGATTCGATTGATGTGCTTCGTCAGCGCGCCCTTCTTGGAGCCGCTCGCCTTCGCAAGCTGCTTGTTCAGCGGCGAGAGCACCTGGCGGATCTGGATGGCGACGTTCGAGACCGTGTCCAGCTCCTTCGGAGTCAGCTTGCGGTCGCTGCGGATCGCGGCGTTGCGGACCGACTCACGGAGCTTCTTCGAGTCTTCGGTCGTGATCTGCGGTGAGACCTCGACGAAGAGGCCGCCGACGAGCTCGCGTGCTTCCTCGAGCGTCGGGAGGCCCTGCTCCTCGGCCCAGTTGGACAGGCCACGAGCCCAGAAGTCGTCGTCCTCGTCGAAATTCCGCTCCTTGCCCTTGGCGAAGTACTCACGGCGTCGCTTGAGCCGGTCTTCGAGCGCGGCGAGCTGCTCGTCGCGGTCGACCATGATCTGCTCGGACTCGGCCTTGACCTTGTCCTCGAGAGCGTTCACGTCCTTCTGGCGTGCCTCGTTGTCGACCGAGGTGACGATCGAAGCGGCGAAGTAGAGAACCTTCTCGAGCTCGCGCGGCGCGATGTCGAGCAAGTAGCCGATCCGGCTCGGAACGCCCTTGAAGAACCAGATGTGCGAGACCGGCGCGGCCAGGTCGATGTGGCCCATCCGCTCACGGCGGACCTTCTGCCTGGTCACTTCGACGCCGCAGCGCTCGCAGATGATGCCCTTGTAGCGGACGCGCTTGTACTTGCCGCAGTAGCACTCCCAGTCCTTGGTCGGACCGAAAATGCGCTCGCAGAAGAGGCCGTCACGCTCGGGCTTGAGCGTGCGGTAGTTGATGGTCTCCGGCTTCGTTACCTCGCCGGAAGACCAGTCGCGAATCTGCTTGCTCGACGCGAGTCCAATTCGGATCGCGTCGAAATCATTGATGTCGATCAAGTGCGCGTCACTCCAGTCTTTGTCTCAGTCAAATTGCGCGTCATGTCAGGGGCCGTAGGCCTTACTCCTCTACGTCGGCTGGTTCACTCAACGGGCCTGCCTGCTCTTCTGCCTCTTCAGTTGCCTCGACTTCCGGGTCGACCTCGACGTCGGCGAGATCGCCGAGCGCCTCATCGGCCGGCACCTTCAGCTCGCCGTCCTGGTCGACACGCTCCTGGCCCTCCTCGACCTCCTCGGCGGTCGGGGGCCGCGGCGTCGGCCGCAGCGAGCCCGGAGTCAGGTCGATGCCGAGCTCCTCCGCGGCGCGGAGCAGCTCGTCGTCCTCCTCGCGCACCTCGACCTCCTTGCCCTCGTCCGAGAGGACGTGAACGTCGAGCGCCAGGGACTGCATCTCCTTCAGCAGCACCTTGAAGGACTCCGGAATCGACGGCTCGGCGATGTTCTCGCCCTTGACGATCGCCTCGTACGCCTTCACGCGCCCGACCGTGTCGTCGGACTTGATCGTGAGCATCTCCTGCAGCGTGTAGGCGGCGCCGTAGGCCTCGAGCGCCCAGACCTCCATCTCGCCGAAGCGCTGACCGCCGAACTGCGCCTTACCGCCCAGCGGCTGCTGGGTGACGAGCGAGTACGGGCCGGTCGAGCGGGCGTGGATCTTGTCGTCCACGAGGTGGAGCAGCTTCAGGATGTACATGTAGCCGACCGTGATCGACTGCTCGTACGGGGCTCCGGTCTTGCCGTTGAACATCCGCACCTTGCCCGAACAGCGCCGTCCTTCCGGCTGCTTCTTGTCGACCACGGACTTGATCGGCGAGTCGGGGTTTTGCTCGACCCACTTCAGCAGCGCCTCGTCGACGTCGACCTCGCTGGCGCCGTCGAAGACGGGCGTCGCGATCGGCTGCGCCTCGCCGTCGCCGTTCTCGCTGAAGACGCCGCGTGCGGCGGCCCAGCCGAGGTGGGTCTCGAGAATCTGGCCGATGTTCATCCGGCTCGGGACGCCGAGCGGGTTGAGGACGACGTCGACCGGCGTGCCGTCCTCGAGGAACGGCATGTCCTCCTCCGGGACAATCCGGGCGATCACGCCCTTGTTGCCGTGGCGGCCGGCCAGCTTGTCGCCCTCGGCGATCTTGCGCTTCTTCGCCACGTAGACGCGGACGAGCTCGTTGACGCCCGGCGAGAGGTCGTCGCCGGCCTCGCGCGAGAACGTCTTGACGTCGATCACCTTGCCGCCCTCTCCGTGCGGGACCTTCAGCGAGGTGTCGCGGACCTCGCGCGCCTTCTCCTTGAAGATCGCGCGGATCAGCTTCTCCTCGGCCGTCAGCTCGGTCTCGCCTTTCGGCGTCACCTTGCCGACCAGTAGGTCACCGGAGCCGACCTCGGCGCCGATGCGGACGACGCCGCGCTCGTCGAGGTCCTTGAGCGACTCCTCCGAGCGGTTCGGGATGTCGCGGGTGATTTCCTCGTCGCCCAGCTTGGTCGACCGGGCGTCGATCTCGTACTCGTGGATGTGGATCGAGGAGAGCACGTCTTCCTTGACGCAGCGCTCCGAGATCACGATCGCGTCCTCGAAGTTGTAGCCCTCGAAGGGCATGAAGGCCACGAGCAGGTTCGCGCCAAGCGCGAGCTCGCCGCTGTCCGTCGAGCTGCCGTCTGCGAGAACCTCGTCGGCGCTGACGCGATCGCCCAGGCCGACGATCGGCTTCTGGTGGATCAGTGTGCCCTGGTTCGAGCGCATGAACTTCGTCATGTCGTACGTGTCCCTGCCGTCCCGAGTCTCGACGACGATCTTCTCGGCGTCGACGTCGACGACCTGGCCCGCCGTTTCGGCGAGGACGACGTCGCCGGTGTCGACCGCGGCCCGGTACTCGAGGCCGGTGCCGATCAGCGGTGCCTGCGGGATCATCAGCGGCACGGCCTGGCGCTGCATGTTCGCGCCCATCAGCGCGCGGTTCGCGTCGTTGTGCTCGAGGAACGGGATCAGCGCCGTCGCAACCGAGACGATCTGAGCCGGCGCGACGTCCATGTACTCGACGTCCTGCGGGCGTGCAGAAACGGCCTCGCCCTCGCGTGACCGGCAGAGGACCTGGTCGTCCAGGAACCTGCCCGTCTTCTCGTCGAGGGGCGCCGAGGCCTGCGCGATCGTGAACTGCGCCTCCTCCGCGGCATCGAGGTAGATGATCTCGTCGGTCACGCGGCCGTTCTTGACCACGCGGTAAGGCGTCTGGATGAACCCGAACTCCGAGACCGTCGCCATCGAGGCGAGCGACCCCATCAGGCCGATGTTCGGGCCTTCAGGCGTCTCGATCGGGCACATGCGCCCGTAATGGGTCGGGTGCACGTCGCGCACCTCGATCGGCGCGCGCTCGCGTGTCAGACCGCCGGCGCCCAAGGCCGAGAGCCGGCGGCGGTGCGTCAGCCCGGCGAGCGAGTTCGTCTGGTCCATGAACTGCGACAGCTGCGAGGAGCCGAAGAACTCCTTCAGCGCCGCGACGACCGGGCGGATATTGATGATCGTCTGCGGCGTGATCGTGTCGACGTCCTCCGTCGTCATCCGCTCGCGGACGACACGCTCCATCCGGTACAGGCCGACCCGGAACGCCTCCTGGATCAGCTCGCCCACGGTCCGCAGGCGCCGGTTGCCGAAGTGCTCGTACTCGTCGAGGTCGCCGCGGATCGGATCGCGCGAGAGCACGATCGCGTCGGCCGCGAAGTCCTTCGACTCGGGATCGACGCCCAGCTTCGTCGGCAGCTCGATGAGCTTGCGGACGAGCGCAAGGATGTCCTCCGTCGTGAGAACGCGAGTGTCCTCGGGAACCTTGACCTCGAGCCGCTGGTTCAGCTTGTAGCGGCCCACCTTCGTCAGGTCGTAGCGCTTCGGGTCGAAGAAGAGCGCCTTCAGCAGGTTCCGAGCGTTGTCGAGCGTCGGCGGCTCACCCGGGCGCTGCTTCTTGAAGACCTCGATCAAGGCCTCCTCTTCGGTCTCCGCAGGATCCTTCTCGATCGTGTTGACGATGAACGGCGAGTTGCCGAACAGCTTCAGGATCGCCTCGTTCGAGCTCGTGTCGAGCTTGAAACCGGTCGACGGATCCTCCTCCGGCAGCGCGCGGAGCAGCGTCGTGATCGGGAGCTTCCGCTTCCGGTCGATGCGGGCGTAGACGACGCCCTTCTTGTCGATCTCCAGCTCGAGCCACGAGCCGCGTGACGGCATCAGGTTCGCGGTGAAGACCTGCTTCGTCGGGTCCTTCGGCTCCATCAGGTAGGCGCCCGGACTGCGGACGAGCTGCGTGACGATCACGCGCTCGGTTCCGTTGATGATGAAGGTCCCGAACTCGGTCATCATCGGGAAGTCGCCCATGAAGACGTTCTGCTCCCGAATCTCGCCCGTCTCCTTGTTGACGAAGCGGACGGTCATGTTCAGCGGGGCCTGGTAGGTGAGGTCCTTTTCGCGGCACTCCTGGATCGAGATCGGCGGCTCGCCGAACTTGTAGTCGCCGAATTCGACGGCGAGCGTGCCCGTGTAGTCCTCGATCGGCGAGATATCGTCGATCGTCTCGCGGAGACCTTCCTCCAGGAACCATGCGAACGACGCCTTTTGGATGTCGATCAGGTTCGGAAGGTCGAGGACGTGCTTCAAGCGCGAGAAACTCTTCCGCGCGCGAGGCGCGGCAACCCGTGCGGTCAAGTGAGGGTGCCTCCCTTTACGGCTCTGTGTGGAAATACGTGGAGAAATGCGGACAGGCGATACTACGGCGCGACCCACAAAGATAGCGAAAGAGGGTGGCCCTGCGCAAGGCAGAGCCTCGGGAGGCGCCCGTTCGCCGCAGTATAGAGAAATTTGCAGCTCTTAGAGGCCTAGGGCACCCTTTCGGCGCCCTCGAAATCAGCTCTTTACGGGGTTAGGAAACCCGGGCCTCAGGCTGAGCCAGGGCATACAAAGGGCCGCCCGAAGCGGCCCTTTGTGCGAACAGCTTGGTGCTTGCGAATTAGTTGGTGCTCGTGTCCTGCGTCGGGCCTTTGTCGAGCACCAGGCGGGCCGTGAGCGCGGGTAGCGCACCTCCGGATTGCTTGGCCTTCTTGACGTCGGCCCGGCAGACCTTCGCGAAGACGAGCGCTCGGTCGTTTTGGGCCAGCGCGTCGAGCGTCGAGGCGGCACCGGCCTTGCGGTAGTGGGTATTGGCGTCGACGTTCACCGTGATCGGATTGCCTGCCTTGGCGTACAGGCGCCCGAGCATGTTCGCGTGCTTCGCGGTGAGCTGAAACGACGTCTCGCCGGTGGCGGGGTCGTTCGCAAGAGTGCCGGAAAGCATGACCGGCGCCGGCTTGCAGGTCGGCTTGCCCTTGCCGTGACCAGGATCAGCCGTCGCGACGGAAGTGGCGAGAGCCGCTGTGGCAAACGCGACGGTGACGAGCTTCGTGAGACGCATTCCTTTACCTCCGAGGGAGTGGATCAGTCTCAGAGTCCTCGGCTCGAAGCGGCATCGGCCGCACGCGAAACCCCTGGAACGAGGTAGGTCCTCTTACAACAGCTTTACCTAGGGACTGTCCCCGCCAGGGGCTGTCCCCGAAAGCGCTCCCGACCTGCGACCTCGTTTGAGGGACAGTCCCCGTCCGGGGACTGTCCCTTAGGCCGCGCCTACTTCAACTCGACGGTTGCTCCGGCCTCTTCGAGCTGACCCTTGACCGTGTCGGCCTCTTCCTTGGCGACGCCTTCCTTGACCGGGTTGGGCGCCCCGTCGACGAGGTCCTTCGCCTCTTTGAGAC
>JALYLK010000008.1 GCA_030774275.1 Actinomycetota bacterium | reverse complement strand
GGATGACGGCCGCCGCTGCGGCGGACCCTAGCCTCGGTTCGATGAGCGGTGCGACCGCAGCGTTCTTCGGCGAGCTTGCCGACCGCGGGCATGAGCCACTGCTCGAGAACACGAAGGGGACGCTGAGGGTCGAGCTTGCCGACGGAAAACGAGTCGACCGCTGGTTCCTCGAAGTGGACAATGGGGACGTCGCGGTGTCGCGCAAGAACGCAAAGGCGGACTGCACCGTGCGCGCGAAGAAGGAGTTGTTCGACGGGATTGCCGGGGGCAAGGTCAATGCCACGGCCGCAATGCTCCGCGGCGCGCTGACTATCGACGGAGACGTCGAGCTCCTGGTTCGGGTCCAGCGGTTGTTTCCAGGCCCGCCCGCAAGACGTGCCCGCCGCAGCCGTAGCGCAGACGGACGGCGGAGCGCATGAGCGACGGCCTCGTCAGCATCCTCGACGGCAACACGTTCGTCGTCAGTGACTCTCGGGGTGACATCGAGGCTTCGCCGACCGACCCGACCGGGTTGTTCGCATACGACACCCGCTTCCTCTCTCGGTGGGTCTTGACGGTAAACGGCCAGCGGCTGACACCGCTTTCGACTGACGACCTTCAGTACTTCGAAACCCGCTTCTTCCTGGTCCCGGGGACCGGGACCGTCTACGTCGATTCGAAGGTCTCGGTCATTCGGAGCCGCGCCGTCGGCAACGGCTTCCGTGAGGAGCTGAAGATCTTGAATCACGACGAAAAGCCGGTCGACCTGACGATCCGAGTCGATGCCGCCTCCGACTTCGCCGACCTCTTCGAGGTCAAGGATGCGCTGAAGAAAAAGGGCACATACGCGGCGCGGGTGACGGACGGTCGACTCGTGCTGGCCTACGAGCGCGAGACCTTCGCGCGTGCAAGCGTTATCTCGGCGACGGCACGAGCCCGGGTCGACAAGGACGGACTGACGTTCCGGGCAAGGATCCGTCCTCACGGCGAGTGGTCGACCAACCTCGACGTCGTGACGGTGGCGCCTGGTTCAGGAGAGACACATGGGCGGCCGACATTCGCACGGCCTCAAGGCCGTCAGAGCATGGAGGCGAACCTCGATCGATGGCTCGCGGAAGCTCCGAAGCTCGAGTGCGACTGGGACGCGCTGCGGGAGACGTACCGTCGAAGTCTCGTCGACCTGGCCGCGCTTCGCTTCTCGCCGCCAATCCTCGGCCAACGGAGTCTTCCGGCGGCGGGGCTCCCGTGGTTCATGACGATGTTCGGCCGCGACAGCATCTTCACGAGCCTGCAGGCGCTGCCGTTCACGCCGTCACTCGCAGCCACGACGCTCAGAGCACTGGGCGACTGGCAAGGAACCCGCATTGACGACTTTCGCGATGAGGATCCGGGCCGGATCCTCCACGAGTTGCGCTACGGCGAGCTGACGGCATTCGAGGAGCGTCCGCAATCGCCTTACTACGGGTCCGCGGACGCCACACCGCTCTTCGTGGTGCTGCTGGACGAGTACGAGCGGTGGACCGGCGATCGACGGCTCGTCCGTGAGCTCGAGCACGAAGCGCGCGCGGCCCTGAACTGGATCGACGAGTACGCGGATCTAATGGGGAACGGCTACATCTCCTACCAACGCCGAAACGAGAAGACCGGACTCGAGAACCAGTGTTGGAAAGACTCGTGGGACTCGATTTCGTACAGGAATGGGCGCCTGGCAAGCTTCCCGCGCGCGACTTGCGAGCTGCAGGGTTATGCGTACGACGCGAAGGTTCGGGGCGCACGGCTCGCGCGCGAGGTCTGGGGCGACGAGGAGCTCGCGAGTCGCCTCGAGAAGCAGGCCGCCGAGCTCAAGCGGCGATTCAACCGTGAGTTCTGGATCGCCGACGACGAGTACTTCGCCCTCGCCCTGGACAAGGGCGGCAAGCAGGTCGACGCGCTGAGCTCGAACATCGGGCACCTGCTGTGGAGCGGCATCGTCGACAAGTCGAAGGCCAAGTCGCTCGCACGACACTTGCTCGGCCCACGCCTCTTCTCCGGCTGGGGCGTGCGGACGCTTGCTGTGGGGGAGGGGCGCTACAACCCGATCGGCTATCACGTCGGCACGGTCTGGCCGTTCGACAACTCGTTCATCGCCTGGGGGTTGCGGCGCTACGGCTTCAAGGAGGAAGCGGCGCAGGTTGCGGCGGGGATCCTCTCGGCTGCCGAGTTCTTCAACGGCCGCCTGCCCGAAGCGTTCGGCGGATACGAGCGGACCTTGACGAAGTACCCCGTCCAATACCCGACGGCGTGCAGCCCTCAAGCGTGGTCGACCGGCACACCGCTTCTCCTGCTCCGGACGATGCTCGGCCTTGAGCCGGTCGAGGACTTTCTTGTCGTCGATCCGGTGCTTCCAGTCGGGATCGGACACATCGCGCTGCTCGATATCCCCGGGCGCTGGGGTCGAGTCGACGCGTTCGGCCGCGGGCGCGTCAGCGTCAGAGAGAAGAAAAGCCTCCGAGAGCGGTAGAGGCGGCGTGGCCTTGAGGCCTTGACGTCAACCTGAGGGGCTTTCCGCCCCACTCGGAATGACCTAAGCCGGTCAGGCGAGAGCCTGCTGCGAACGGCGATTGTGGTCGCGTGAAGCCGAACACGCGCGACCGGCAGAGCGCGCCGCAGGCGCGCTGGGCGTGAGAGTAGAGATCGCAGTACGTCGAGCGCGCCTCCTCGCCGCGCTCCGCGTAATCGCCATGGCTCGGGAGCGCGAGGGCGGTCTGCCGGCGGCAACCGGCCGCCTCGATCGTCTTCGCGAAGACATCACCGCGGCGCTCGAACTTCTGGAGAATCGCCCGGAACGGATGATGAGAGGCCGTCCGCTTCGTACGCAGACTCGGATCAGTGTCGCGCCAGTAAGCGATCGGCGATGAGCTTCACCGACGTACGCTGGAGAAGGCGTGGGTCCGCGTGAGCTCATCCGTGCTGCAGGAGGCGTGATCGTGCGGCCGGGACGCCGCGGCGGCGCCGAGATCCTCGCCGTCCACCGACCGCGGTACGACGACTGGACACTGCCCAAGGGGAAGTGCGACCCGGGCGAATCCGACGAGGCTTGTGCCCTCCGTGAAGTCCAGGAGGAGACTGGCCTGATATGTGAGCTCGGAGACGAGGTCGCCGTGGTCGAGTACGAGGACCGAGCGGGACGCCCGAAGCGGGTGCGGTATTTCGCGATGACGCCGCGCGAAGGCGCCGAGGCGGCAGCTGACAACGAGATCGATGCGGTTCGCTGGCTGACGCCGCAGGAGGCCCTCAGAACGCTGACGTACAGGCGAGACGCCGAGATCGCGGAGCGCGCCCTGACGACCTAGCGGTTCGTTTCGAGTCGAGTCCGGCATCGTCCCGATCGGACGATGCGCGTCGGGGATCAGGTCGCCATGGTCACCGACATGGTGGCTGCCGGCCAATTCTCCTGCAAACCAGAGGCATCCGTTGTGCAAAGCGTCTGGAGCGACGTCCTAGGGTCGCGGATGCACGCCGTCGTCGTCGGAGAAGGCCCGCCGGTCGTACTCGTGCACGGATTCGGCGTGTCGGGCGCTTACATGCTTCCGCTCGCACAGGCCCTTGGCTCCACGTTCTCGGCGTTCGTGCCGGATCTGCCCGGCCAGGGAAAAAGCATGCAGCTGCGTGGACAGGTCAGCATCAGCCGGCTCGCCGCTGCGTTAGGCGCGTGGGTCGAAGCAGAGGGTCTGACCCGTCCGGCGTTCGTCGCCAATTCGATGGGCTGCCAGGTCGTTACCGAGCTCGCTGCACGCCGGCCCGCCCAGGTGGGACCCATGGTCCTGATCGGCCCGACTGTCGATCCCGCTCGCCGCGCCGCACGGCGCCAGCTGGTGAGCGCGCTTCAGGCCTCGGCTCGTGAGCCGTTTTCCTTGCTCGCGTTGATGGCCCGCGACGACCGCCCGGCCGGGGTTCGAACGCTGCTTTCAACTGCCCGCTCCGTTCTGGCCGATCGCATCGAGGATCGGCTGCCTCTGATCGAGCAGCGGACCCTCGTCGTGTACGGCGACAAGGATTCGTTCGTTGGGCGTGAATGGGCCGAACGAGTCGCGGGGCTGCTGCCCCGGGGCCGCCTGCGAGTCGTACCCGGCGAGCCCCACGCCGTTCACTACACGCAGCCGGAGCTAGTTGCCGGACTCGTTCGCGAGCTCGTCATCGAGGAAGGACAACATGCAAGCCGCCAGCTCCGTGGGCGCCTCGAGCATCGGAACGTGCCCGCAGCGAAGGTACGCCAACCGGACGTCGACCATGGCCTCCCGCCACTCCTCCGCGACCCGGAGTGGGACGAGGCGGTCGCGCTCGCCCCAGACGAGGAGCGTCGGCGCACGAATGGTCGAAAGCTCTTGTCGCAAATCACGGCCGGAGACGAACGCGATCCCGCGGGCGACGTCGAGCGGCCCGGTCCGAAGGGCGTCAATGGTGAGCATCGGTAACGACCGCCGGACGTCGTAGAGCGTCCTGAGCAGTGGCAGCGCGCGGCCTGTGAGGCCCCGCCCACACGGGATTCCAGCGGGGGCGACGAGGATGAGGCGCCGCGTCTTCCGCGTAGCCGCCAGCTCGGCGGCGACGAGGCCACCGAGCGAGTGGCCGGCGAGCTCTGTGTCGTCCAAGCCCACCGCGTCGAGCCAGCGGGCGAGCCATCTGCTCAGCTGTGCGGCGCGCACAGGATGGCGGAGGCGTGGAAGGTCGACTACGTACACACGCCGCCGAGCGGCCAGCTGCTCCAGCATCGGGGACCACCACCGCCAGGATCCCGCGAGCCCATGAACGAGCACGAGCGGTTCGCCGCTCCCGGTTACTCGGTACCGAACGGGGCGACCGTCGACCTCGACATCGTGGAGCTCTATCGTCATCTCATCCAGTCGGGACGATGTGGCCGTCGGCCATGCCACTCAGATTGGAGCCAACCAAGAGCCTAGGCGGCGAGAAAATGAAGCTGGAGCTGGGAACATCGGTCCGTTGCACAGATGGCGCAACGCGCGAGCTGGTTGACGTGGTCATCGACTCCAGCTCGAACCGCGTGACGCACCTTGTGATCCGGCCGGCGGAAGATGCCGAAGATGCCCGGCTGGTCCCGTTCTCGCTCGCCACGGGCGGCGCCGAACAGGATGGCGAGACCGAGATCTCCTTGAACTGCTCGGCCGCGGATCTCGAGCGGTTCGACCCGGTGCACCAGGTCGAGGCTCTCCCAGCGGGGGAGCGGCGCAATGACGACCCGAATTGGGACGTTGGAGTCGAGGACATCATCGTTTCGCCAGATTACGAGCCCTCCGCATTTGGCGACTACGTGGGGACACTCGATTCGGATGCGACGGTCTCCTACGACAGAGTGCCGAAGGGCGAAATCGAATTGCGGCACGCCAGCTCCGTGTACTCGGCGGACGGGCACCGCCTGGGATCCGTGGACGGAGTGGTCGTCGACGACGCCAACCGGCTCACTCACCTTTTGCTCGAACGCGGCCAATTGTGGTGGAAGCGCGAGGTCGCGCTCCCTGCAGCGACGATCTCGAAGTTCGAGAGCGACATGCTCACTTTGGGTGTGACCAAACGCGAGTTCGCGAAGGGCGATTTGAGCGCGTCATGAGGAGCGCCAGACGGGGTTTCCCGTCAATGGCGCTCTGACTTCTTTTCTACGCCCTGCGGCGAGCCATGCTCGGTGCTCGGGGTTGCCGGCGGCGCTGCCTGAGGAGGCGTCGTCTGATCCTTCTGGCCTTTCGTGGGCTTACCCGGCGGTCCAGTGTGATCGTGATTGGGATCTCCGTGTCCCCACCCGGGCCTGGTTGTGTCTTTCGGGCGCTTCGGTTTGTCCGGCGTCGCCGGAGCGACTGTCACGGAGGCGGGTGGCGTAACGGACGGCGCGGCGGGCGGAGTCGGGGGCGAAGGAGGCGAAGGCGGAGCAGGCGGGGGCGGCGAAGCTCCCTGGCTGACCTGCGTCGGGACGGGGCGCCGGCGCGAAGGCGGTGTC
>JALYLK010000007.1 GCA_030774275.1 Actinomycetota bacterium | reverse complement strand
GTCGCCGTCCAGAGGCGGTCGATCCCGCCCACGACGACCCCGACGAGAACGATGATCGTGTCTTCGAGAGCGAACGTCGGCTGGACGAACGGGTTCTGGACGGTGAGCAGGACGGCCACCGCCGCGGCGAGGAGCCCAGAGACGACCACTGCGAACGCGATCACGCGGTTGGCCCGTACGCCCAGCAGCCGCGCGGTGCGGAAATCGCTTGCCGCCGCCCGCGTGTGGAGCCCGATCGTCGTCCGCGTCAGCACGAGCGCCAGCGCCGCGAGCGCAACCAGGGCGACCGCGACAGCGACGAACGTCACCTTGCGGACCTCGACGCCGCCGACCTTGATCGCCTGGTTCAACGGTGCGACCGAGCTCGCGACCTGGCCGAGCGTGCCGTCGCGAAGGTCGACGATCAGCGCGACCGACTGGAGCAGAAACGAAACAGCGAACGTGGTCACGAGCATCACGGCCGGAGACGACGAGCGAAGCGGCCGGAAGACGAGGCGGTCCATGGCGAGCGAAAGAGCCACGACGACCGCGAAGCAGGCAACGATGCTCGCCACCACGGGCCAGCCCGACGTGTAAGCCAGCGTGTACGCCCCGGCCATGATCAGCTGTCCGTAGGCGAAGTTGACGAGACGCAGGACTCCGAAAACGAGCCCGATCCCGACCGCCATCAACGCGTAGATCGCTCCCTGCCCGAACGCGTCGCCGAGCGTCTGGAGATCGATCGAGGCGAGGACGGTCACGAGGCGAGATAGGCGGCGATGATCTTCTCGGTGTTCTCGGCGTCCGCCGGTCCGAGCTCCATTCGCAACTCGCCTCCGACGAGGACGTGCGTGCGGTCGGCAAGCGCGACGGTCCTTTGCGCGCGCTGCTCGACCAGCAGGATCGCCGTTCCGACCTCACGGATCTCAGTGAACGCCTTGAAAATCGCGTCGACGGCGAGCGGCGCGAGGCCGAGCGAAGGCTCGTCCAGGAGCAGGACGTCGGGGCGGGACACGAGCGCCCGCCCGATGGCGAGCTGCTGCTGCTGACCGCCGGACAGCGCCCCGGCCTGACGGCGCCGAAACTCGCTCAGGATCGGGAAAAGCTCGAAAGCCGGGGCCAAGGCGTCGCCGATGTATGGCCTCCGGCGCGCCGCCAGGCCGAGACGAAGGTTCTCTTCGACCGTGAAGTCGCCGAAGATCCGCCGGCCTTCCGGCACGAGCGCGACCCCGGCCCGCGCGATCGATTCGGCCGAGCGGCGCCGCAGCGCTTGCCCGTGTAGCCGGATCTCGCCGCGACGAGACGGCAACAGGCCCATGATCGCGTGCAGGGTGGTCGACTTGCCTGCCCCGTTCGGGCCGATCAGTCCGACGATCTCGCCCCTGCGGACAGCGAGCGTCAGGTCGCGGACGGCGGGGACGCTCCCGTACCGGACTTCAATGTCGTCGAGCTCGAGTGCGGCCGCTTCAGGCATCCGTGTCGACCGCGCTCTCCCCCAGGTAGGCCGCGGCGACGTCGAGGTCGCCGCGGATCTCCTCGGGCGTCCCGGCAGCCAGGGTGCGGCCCTGGTCGAGCACGTGAATCCGATCGCAGACACCCATCACGAGCGCCATGTTGTGGTCGATCAGCAGCACCCCGGCCAGATACTCGTCGCGGACCGAGCGGACAACCTCGGCGAACTCCGGCACTTCTGCCTCCGGCAAGCCCGCCGCCGGCTCGTCCAGCAGCACGAAGTCGGGCTCGGTGACGAGCGCGCGCGCCACCCCGAGGCGGCGCTCGTCCCCCTGCGCCAGCGACCCGGCGGGAACGTCGGCCAAGTCGGTCAGCCCCAGCCGCTCCAGTAGCTCGTGGGCCCGCCGCCGCGCCTCGCGTGTCCCGGTGCCGACCCCGAGTGCAGCGACCTCGACGTTCTCCCGGACCGAGAGCGCTCGAAGCGACCGGCTGTGCTGGAACGTGCGGGTCAACCCGGACCGCGCCCGTCGGTTGGCGCTCCAGCGGGTGATCTCGCGATCGCGGAGCTCGACGGTGCCGGAGCTCGGCAGGTCGAAGCCGGCGAGCACGTTCACGAGCGTCGACTTGCCGGCGCCGTTCGGCCCGACGAGGCCGACAACCTCCTTGCGGTGCAGCTCGAGGGTGACG
>JALYLK010000006.1 GCA_030774275.1 Actinomycetota bacterium | reverse complement strand
GTCGGTTACCCAGGCCACCTCGATCTGACCGCAGCCCGCCGGGTCGCTCGGAGACGTCCAGTCGTCTTCAACCCGCTCGTTTCCCTCTACGACACGTTCGTCGTGGATCGGCGACGCTTCGCGCCGGGGTCCCCGGTCGGCCGCGCGCTCAAGACGATCGACAGGCGCGCACTGCGCGCCGCCGACCTGGTCGTCGCCGACACCGAGACCAATGCACGGTTTCTCGCGGACCTCGCGGGACTACCGCGGGGCAAGGTCGAGGTTTGTTTCGTCGGCGCCGAGGAGCGGGTTTTCGCGCCGGGCTGGGACGCTGCGCAACCGTTCACCGCGCTGTTCGTCGGCAAACTGATCCCGCTGCACGGGGTGGAAACGGTGCTCGAGGCCGCGCGAATCGCCCCTGATCTCCGCTTCAAGATCATCGGTAGCGGGCAGGTCGACGAACTCCTTAGGCGGCCGCCGCCGAACGTTGAGCACGTCCCTTGGGTCGACTACGAGCGGCTGCCCCACGAGCTCCACTCGGCCGGCTGCGCGCTCGGTGTCTTCGGCACGTCGGACAAGGCCGGGCGAGTGATCCCGAACAAGGCCTTCCAGGCGCTGGCTTGCGGCGTCCCGCTAATCACAGCCGACACGCCCGCGTCGCGAGAGCTACTGGTCGACGAAGAGAGCGCGCTGCTCGTGCCTCCAGGCGACGCCCAGGCCCTGGCGGTGGCCGTAGGGCGGCTCGCGGCCGACCCGGCGCTCGCGAAATGTCTCGCCGGCGGAGGCCTGCAGGCCTACCGCACTCAGGCTTCTGAGCGGGTTCTCGGCGAACGCTGGCGCAGCCTGATCGAACAGCTCGTCCAATGAGACTCGCCCGGCCCCGGCCGCTGCTCTGGACGGCGATCGCCGCCTACGCGACTGGTTTCGCCGCCCTCTCAGTGCTTCGGCACCGCGCCTTCGAGACCGGCCGCTTCGACCTCGGCAACATGGTTCAGGCGGTCTGGTCGACGGCGCACGGTCATCCGCTCCAGGTCACGAACCTCCACGGGGCCGAGGTCTCACGCCTCGGTGCGCACGTCGACCCGATCCTCGTCGTCTTCGCTCCGCTCTGGTTGGTCTGGCCTCATCCGAGCCTCCTCCTCACCGCGCAGGCGTTCGCAGTCGCACTCGGGGCGCTCCCGCTCTTCTGGCTTGCGCACAAGCACACCGGCTTCGAGCACGCCGCGCTCGGATTCTCGCTTGCCTACCTGATCTTCCCCGCGACGGAATGGATGACGCTGAACGAGTTCCACCCGGTCGCGCTCGCCTGTCCGCTGCTGCTCTTTGCGATCTGGTACCTCGATGAGGACCGGCTGCTGCCGTTCGCCCTGTTCGCGTTGCTGGCCGCGCTCACACGCGAGGAGATTCCGCTCGTCATCGCGGGACTGGGGCTCTGGTATGCGCTGAGTCGCCGGCGGTGGCGGGCGGGCGGAACGATCGCGGTGGCCGGCCTGGCCGCCTCAGCAATCGCCGTGCAGGTTGTGATCCCCCACTTCAACCACGGCTCGAAGTCGAGCTTCTACGGACGGTACGACGCCGTGGGCGGCTCAGCCTCCGGGATCGTTCGCAAGGCCTTCACGGACCCGGGCCGGCTGCTCTCGATCGCCTTCGACCACCGCGGCACGCACTACCTGCTCGATCTGCTGCTGCCCATGGCTGCGCTCGCGTTGCTCGCCCCGCTGCTGCTGATTGCACTCGTGCCGGAGCTTGTGCTCAATCTGTTGTCGTCGGTCGACGCCCAGAGCTCCATCCACTACCACTACACGGCAGGCCTGATCCCGATCCTGTTCGCGGCAGCTGCAATCGGAGCGAGCAGGCTGGGCCGACGGGCCGGGATCGCGGCAACCGTCGTCGTACTCGCCGCCGTCGTCGGCAACTACCGGCTCGGGCCGATTCCGATCTGGCGGTCTTTGCCAGGCGGCTCGACGCTTCAGACAACGAGCGCTCAGGTTTCCCGGCACGACCGGATCGCCGCCCGCCAGCTGAAGCTGATCCCCGCCGCCGCACCCGTCACGGCGACGAACGCGCTCGGCGCGCACCTCTCGCAGCGCCGGCGGATCTTCAGCTTCCCGTACCTCCGTGGAGCCGACTGGGTAATCGTCGACGAGCAGAAGCCGTCGCTCGGCGACCACAACGACAAGCAGGGCGGGCTCAAGCGAATCGAGCAACTTCGCCGCGACCGTCGGTTTCGCCTCGTCTCCGCGGCCGACGGCGTGCTCATCTTTCGGAGGCGCTAGGAGGGTCTGGCGGAACGGCGCTCGTCGTCAGGGTGCGATGGTCGTTCCGAGGCGAGGACGCGGCCTCGGGGCGAGCAGCGCGGCCTGACGGCACAGACTCTGTTTCGCCGGACCCTCCTAAAGGGGGACTCGTTGTCGGAGCAGGTAGGCGGTGATCGCAACCGTCAGCCAGTGCGCCG
>JALYLK010000005.1 GCA_030774275.1 Actinomycetota bacterium | reverse complement strand
CGTTGCATTCTTCCCTTGCCCGTTCAGAGTGAGGTCCTGGTTGACCCTGAAGTTGCCGTAACAGGTGCCCCAGATGTTGATCGTGTCTCCCGAGGCCGCCGCTGTGATTGCGTTCGCCAACGCGGACGCACCTTTGTATTCGGTACCGGTTCGGACGTTCTTCGTCTGGCATGGCGCCGGCGCAGCGACCGCCGCGGACGCCACGAGCCCTGCAGTGGCGGCCGCTAGCCCGGCCGTGAACGCAGCCAGGCCAAAGGCCGACCGCTTCCGCAAAATCCTCATCCGTTAACTCCCTCTCCCCCGGCGCAGACCAGTTGCCTGCGCGTCCACCCTACGCACCTAGCGTCGACGCTGCAAGGACGCGACGGTGTCGAAGGAACCGAAGTCCCTAGGAGTAGGACGAAGCTCCCAAGCTCCGTAACGTCGGGGGCAGAACTTTGGTCGGACGATCGCCTGCATCGACGACACCGGCGGCTGAGCGATCTAGTCGAGGGGGCGGAATGAAGCCTGAGCGAAGGCCCTACTCGAACGCGTCGGATTCTCCCCTCAGCCGGAGACTTGGCGGTCCCACTCGGCCTGGTCGTAATGGCCGAGCGAGGCTGCGATCAGGCCGTCGTCGCCGATCGTCCACTCCTCGAACCCGCTGATCCGCACCGGCTGCCCCGTGCCGCCGGGGCCGGTGTTCGTCCCCGTTAGCGTCCAGTGGTACTCCGGTGTCGCGCCTTGCATGCGGAGCTCGTCCATCTCCACCCGAAGGTCCGGAAAGGCGACCATGAACCCCTCCGCCGCCTCGGTAATCGCCGGCCGCCCAATCGCCGGCGTTCCCTGGTTGATCGTCAGCGACCCATCTGTCGCGTAGTGCGCAGCGACGCGCGACGGATCGCGGCTGCACCAAGCGTCGGTATACCGTCGCGCGAAGTCACGTAGCGCGTCGACGTCCGGGACCATCGCGCCTCCTTTGGATCGTTTCCGCCAACCGCGCAATCCTCTTGTGGCTGCACCGGCGTGTCCAACCCGCCGTCCGAACGGTACGTCTAGACCCGAACACAGGAGCGAGAGCAGCTAACGCGAACCGCTCGCCCAGGTTGGCGATCATCGACGCCCGAATGAGCATCCCTCGAGGCCGGGTGACGGTCGCATGGTGACGGCCTATCTCTTCGACCAGCAGCAAGGCAAGACCGTCGAGAACTGGGCCGAGTCGATTCACCGCTTGAACGGAGAACAGGTCCTTTGGATTGATCTCATAGATGCTTCCGAGGACGAGACTGCCGAGGTCTTGGACGCGCTCGATCTTGACGATGCCGAGGGGTTGAAGCTCGGCGATCCCGAGCGGAAACCGGGGATCGAGCAACACGAGGGCCACCTGCGGGTGACGGCAGTTGCCGTCTCCGACACAGAGCACCATGCCGCACGGGACACGATCGTCGTCGACTGTTTCGTGGGCTCGAACTGGCTCCTGACCGTCCACAGCGGCGGGATCGCCGTCCTCGACGACTTTCGAGCGGCTGCCGAAGGCGAGGGCAAACTCGGCCTCCTCGATGCGCCCTCGTTTCTCTCGGCACTCCTGGAGTGGGTCGTAGCCAGCTATCTCCGTGCCTTCGACGAGATCGAAGAGACCCTCGACGCGTTCGATGTGCAGGCACTCGCGAATCCAAACAACGACCCGGAGGAGCAGATCAAGATACTCAGCGACGCTCGCCGTCGAGTCGGCCGGCTCCGGCGGGCGCTCGCGCCGCACCGGGAGGTGTTCTCCGCACTGAGCCACTCCGAGTTCGACCCGCTCTCCTCGGAGGGATCGGCCGAGCGGTTCCTCGAACTCACTTCAAGAATCGACGCTGCGCTCGCCGCCGCCCGCTATACCAGGGATGGGATCGCAAGCTCGTTCGATGTCCTGATTGTCCGTACGGAGCACCGGACGAACGAGATCATCAAAGTCCTCACGTTGGCGTCGATCCTGCTGCTCCCCGGCGCACTCCTCGCCGGCGTGGCGGGTATGAACGTGAACTTC
>JALYLK010000004.1 GCA_030774275.1 Actinomycetota bacterium | reverse complement strand
TCGGAAACCCGCACGCGGTAGTCGAGGGCGACCCGGCGGAGATCGAGCGGATCGGACCGCTGCTCGAGACGCAGCCGCGCTTTCCAGACCGAACGAACGTCCAGGTTGGGCGTGTGGACGGCTCTCGTCACATCACCGCGCGGATCTGGGAGCGCGGCGTGGGGGAGACGACCTCATCGGGCACGAGCGCGGTCGCCGTCGCCGCCGCCCTCTGCGGCGAGGGCGAGACGGAGGTCGCCTTCCCGGGCGGCACCCTCCGTGTGCGGATCGAGAACGGCCAGGCCTTCTTGACCGGCCCGGCCGAACGGCTCGCCTGACGCGGGAATCGTGTGGGTGACCGCTAGGGCTCAGCCGCCGAGACCGTGCTCGCGCAGCGCGTCGTTCAGGCTCACCCGCAGATCGGTCGACGCGTCGCGCCAGCCGATGATCAGAGCGCACGCAAGATTGAACGTCCCCGCGGGGAACTCCTTCGGGCGCGTCCCAGGGACGACTACTGCCCGCGGCGGCACGTAGCCGCGATGCTCGACCGGCTCCGCGCCGGTGACGTCGATCACCGGAATCGACGCGCCCAGCGTGACGTGTGGGCCGATCACGGCCTGCTCCCCGACGATCACGCCCTCCACGATCACTGCCCGCGACCCGACGAAGGCACCGTCCTCCACGATCACAGGCCGCGCGCCCGGCGGCTCGAGCACACCGCCGATGCCCACTCCGCCGGCGAGGTGAACGTCGGCACCGATCTGCGCCCCCGACCCGACCGTCGCCCAGGTGTCGACCATCGTGTTCGGTCCAACCCAGGCTCCGATGTTGACGTAGCTCGGCATCAGCACCACCCCGGGCGAGAGAAAGGCGCCGTAGCGCGCGGTCGCGGGTGGCACGACGCGTACGCCCAGCCGCTCGTAACCATGCTTGAGCGGAATCTTGTCGAGGTACTCGAATGGGCCGACCTCGCGCGGCTCGAGCTCCCGGAGCCGAAAGTACTCCAGGATCGCGCGCTGCGCCTCCTCGTTCACGCGCCACTCGCCGTCCACCGGCTCCGCGACTCGCAACTCACCGCTATCGAGGGCGGCGATCACCTCCTCGACGCGCTCTGGCGAGAGCTCGCTCACAGAACGCGCTCCAGGACCTCTGCCGCGCGTTCGCACTCGGCCTCGGTCGGAACCAGCGCGAGTCGCCAATACCCCTCGCCGGAGGGGCCGAAGAACGTGCCCGGCGAGACGATCAGTCCGTGCTCCAGCAGGCGCTCCGCCAGCTCCTCCGAGCTCTCGCCTGCCGGAACGTCCAGCCACAGGTACATCGTTGCCTGGCTCCCCGCGACGCGAATTCCCTTGCTTTCCAGTGCCCGCAGTAGGACCTCCCGCTTGCGGCGATAGACCTCGCGGGTGCGCTCGACGTGGTCCTCGTCGCTCCAGGCGACCACGGAGGCCCGCTGAACGAACTCCTGCGGCGCCGTGCCGGCAGAGGGCCTGTACTGCCGCAGCGCGGCGATCAGCTCCGGCGCTCCGGCGACGAAGCCGGAGCGGTAGCCGGTCATCGACGAGCGCTTGCTGAGCGTCTGGAAGATCGCAACGTGCGAGCGGTCGCTCACCTCGAGCGCCGAGTGGGGCGGCTGGTCGAACCAGAGCTCGGTGTAGGCCTCGTCCGCGGCGAGCAGGAAGTCGTGTTCCGCGGCGAGCTCCGCCAGGCGGTCGAGGAACACCAGCGGCGCCACGGCGCCGGTCGGGTTGTTCGGGTAGTTGATCCAGAAGATCGCGGTCCGAGCCCAGGTCTCCGCGTCGACCGTCTCGAGGTCGGGCAGGAAGCCGTTCTCTTCGAGCAGCGACAGCTGCTCGATGTCGGCGCCCGCAAACAGCGCGCCTCGGTCGTAGACCGGGTAGCCCGGCTCGGTCGAGAGGACGAGTCGCTTGTCGCCGTCGCGATCGAGCACCACCTGAGCGAGTTGGAAGATCGCCTCCTTGCTGCCGTAGGTCGGGATCACCTCGGTCTCGGGATCGAGCTCGACGCCGAACCGGCGCCCGCACCAGCCGGCGACAGCCTGTCGGAGCTCCGGAAGTCCCTCGGCGAGCGGATAGCTCGACCGGGGTTCGATGCTCTCGGCGAGAGCCCGGCGGATCAGAGGATCGGTCTCCTCGCGCGGATCGCCTTTGCCGAAGTCGATCAGCTCGACGCCCTGCTCCGCGAGCCCGCGCTTGGCTTGCTCGAGTCGGACGAACGGGTACGTGCCGGTGGCAGCGAGAACCGGGGAGAACTGCACGTCTAGACGCTACCCGGCGCTGCCGCGAAACGGCGAAGCGCCTCGTATGTCCGCACGAGCTGGTCGATTCCGACCTGCTCGTCGGCGCGATGCGCGAAGCGCGTTGCGCCCGGACCGAGGTTGACCGCGTCGAGGCCGGCCTCTGCAAACTGCGCGACGGGGGTCCAGGCCTGCTTCGGCCGGACGGCGAAATCTCCGACCTCGCGGAGCCGCGTCACAAGCGGCCGGTCGACGACAACGTGCGCCGGCGGCGAGTTGCCGAGGATCTCCAGCTCCGCCTCGGCTGCGAGCTCGCGCAAGCGCGCCTCGGCCTGCTCGCGCGAACGACCCGGCGCATAGCGGTAGTTGAGGCGGGCCACGCACCGATCGGGAACGACGTTGTCGGCGATCCCACCCTCTATGGCGACCGCACTGACGACCTCGCGGAAGACGAGGCCGTCGACCTCGACCTCGACCGGCTCCAGCTCCGCGAGCGGCGCCAGCCCCGCCGCAGCCTTGTGGATCGCGTTCTCGCCGGTCCAGGGGCGGGCGGAATGTGCGCTGACTCCCCGAAACGTGAGCAGGGCGGTCAGGTTGCCCACACAGCCGACGTGCAGCTCGTTGTCCGTCGGCTCGAGCACGATCACGAGCTCCGGCTCCCGCGCCTCGGGACATGCCTCCAGGAACGCCGGCACCGGGCTCTCCTCCGCCGCCAGCTCTTCACGCGTGAAGAAAAGGAAACCGAGATCGAGCGCGAGCTCGCCGCCTGCTGCCCAGTCGGCCAGCTCGAGCATCACCGCGACGCCGCCCTTCATGTCGCTGGCGCCGAGCCCGACGACGGCATCGCCGTCAAGGCGTCCGGGGAGGTTGCCCTGCGCGGGCACGGTATCGACGTGGCCCGCGAGCAGGACGAGCGGGCGGCCGGCTTGCCGCGCGGTCGTCGCGAAGACGACGTCGTCGCTCTCCCAGACGGGCTCGAGCGGCAGAGCAGAGCGTACGAACGCCATGGCCTCTGCCTCCGCGCGGCTGACCGAGGGAATGTCCACGAGCGCGAGCGTGCGCTCCGCGAGCCGCTCTCGAAGCTCTCCAATCTGCACGTGCGGATTCTCTCCTCTGGAAGTCATAATCTCAGCGTGACGCTACGCCAGCCGGACCCTGCACCGGGTGCCGAGCCCGAGCGCGGGTTCGTCGTCGCAGTGCTGGCGCAACGGATCGACGCCGGCCGGGAGCTTTCCGAGCTGCAGGAACTCGCCCGCACCGCTGGTGTCGAGCCGATCGGCGAGCTCGTCCAGCGGGCGCCCAGGCCGGCTCCTCGCACCTACGTTGGAAAAGGGAAGCTCGTCGAGCTGAAGGAGGCGTTTGCGCGTTCGGGCGCAGAGTCGCTGCTTGTCGACGACGAGCTCTCGCCGGTGCAGCAGCGTGAGCTCGAGAACGCCCTCCAGGCGCGGGTGATCGACCGGACGCAGCTGATCCTCGACATCTTCGCGCAGCACGCGGTCACCGCCGAAGGAAAGCTGCAGGTCGAGCTCGCGCAGCTCGAGTACAACCTGCCTCGCATGCGCGGGCTCTGGCAGCATCTCGAGCGGCTCGGGGGCGGTGTCGGCACGCGAGGCCCAGGCGAGACTCAGCTCGAGACGGACCGGCGGCTCGCGCGCCGCCGGATCTCCGTCCTACGCGGCCGGCTGCGTGCCCTCGAGCGACAGCGCGCCACCCGCAGGAAGTCCCGCCGGCGCTCCGAGACGCCCGTCGTCGCGCTGGCTGGATACACGAATGCCGGGAAGTCGACGCTCCTGAACGCTCTCACCGGCGCCGACGTCTCCGTCCGTGACCGTCTTTTCGAAACGCTCGACCCGACCACCCGCGGCTTCGAGGTCGACGGCCGCAAGTACTTGCTGACCGACACGGTGGGCTTCATCCGCCGCCTGCCGCACCAGTTGGTCGAGGGCTTCGCCGCGACGCTCGAGGAGACCCTCGTGGCTGATCTCGTCCTCCACCTGGTCGATGGTTCGGCGTCCGACGAGGAGCTCGACGAGATGCGCGCTGCGGTCGAAGGGGTCCTGGCCGAGATCGGCGCCACGGACGTGCCGGTGGAGCTCGTGGTCAACAAGATCGACCTGGTGGACCCGCTCCGGCGCCGCCGGCTCGCGAATGCTTACCTGGGTGCACTCCAGGTCTCGGCGGAAACGGGTGAAGGTCTTGATGAGCTCCGTGAGAGAATCGGGGCCAGGTTCGAGGAGCGCTTCGAAACCGTTCGGATGTTGCTTCCCTACGAGGAGGGCGGGCGCCTCGCCGAGCTCTACGCGCTCGGGGCGCCGATTCAGGAGCGGATCGACCAACCGGACGGAGTCTTCCTGCGAGCGCACCTGCCGCGTCGCGAGCTTCCTCGTTTTGCGCCGTACCTGTTGGCAGAGGCAGGCGACGAGCCTGCCCGCTCGGCCAAGTGATCGAGCTCCCGATCCAGCGTCTGCGCGAGGACGCGGTCGTCCCTGCGCGCGCCTATGCGGGGGACGCGGGTCTCGACCTCGCCGCGTGTGAGCGGGCCGAGCTCGGACCGGGGGAGAGGCTCGTCGTCGGGACGGGCCTTGCGGTGGCGATCCCCGACGGCTACGCAGGTTTCGTCCAACCACGTTCCGGTCTTGCAGCACGGCACGGGATCTCCGTCGTCAATGCGCCCGGCCTGATCGACTCGGGTTACCGCGGTGAGGTTCGCGTCGTCCTGCTCAACACCGACCGATCCGAGCCCTTCGTGATCGAACCCGGCATGAGGATCGCCCAGCTCGTCGTCCTGCCTGTTCCCGCCCTCGAGCTCGTCGAGGTCGACGAGCTCCCCGAGAGCGAGCGTGGCATCCGCGGCTTCGGGTCGTCGCTCGCGTGACCGAGCCGAGGATCCGCGTTTCGGCGCTGCTGCGCTGGAACGATCGTGTCCTGCTGTGCCGGCACGAGAAGCCGGGCAAGGAGTACTGGCTCCTTCCGGGCGGCGGTGTCGACACGGGGGAGAGCCTCGTGGACGCCTTGTACCGCGAGCTGGCGGAGGAGCTCGGCATTATC
The DNA here is from genome assembly GCA_030774275.1 of Actinomycetota bacterium. Taxonomy (GTDB): domain Bacteria; phylum Actinomycetota; class Thermoleophilia; order Gaiellales; family Gaiellaceae; genus 13-2-20CM-68-14. Next base: position 2,290 of record JALYLK010000004.1, on the reverse strand, counting down.
GAAGAGATTGCCGTGGAGGGCCCGGTCGCGATCGTCGATTCCATCTCGCCGGTCCAGAGCTATGCGGCCAAGCACGTCGTTCACATCGTCTTCGCCGGAGACCTCGGCGGGCGCTCGCTGGAAGCCGTCAACTCCCAGGACGCCGCCGTGCGCGGCCACCGGCTGTTCGCGGTCGACGAGCTCGACGATGTCGTCTTGCACCCGCCGATCCAACGCTTCGTCCAGCGTTGGCGCCCGGGAGACCCGGCGGTCTACCTCGGCGCGCTCTGGGCTCGGTAGCCCTCGAAAGTCCGTCGGCGGCTTCGCCGCCGACATGACGACTTTCGAGGGTGAGCCGTTAAAGGAGAGCGCGGGTGCGCCGCAGCCGCGCAGGTCGGCTGCGGCGGCGAAATGCAGCTAATGGCGGCCGCCGCGGGTTTCTGCGCGGCGGGCCGAAACTGAGTGGGCCTGATGCTCGAGCTCGTCCGGCAGCGGCTCGAACAGAGGCAGATCGCCTGTTCGATGGGCGATCGCCTGCGCGAGCAGCCAGTCGGCGAGCCACGGGTTGCGGGGCAGCAGCGGTCCGTGGAGGTAGGTGCCGATCGCCCGGCCGAGGCGGCAGCCCTCGTAGCCACTCTCTCCGTCGTTGCCGAACCCGGCCACCACGCGACCGAGTGGTTCGGCGCCTGGATCGAGAATCGTCCGACCGGCGTGGTTCTCGAAGCCGGCGAGCGTCCGCTTCGAGCCGGGCTCGAGTTCGCATTCGAGCAGGATGTCGCCGATCATCCGCCGCGTCCCGGCAATGGTGTGGAGTGGCAGCAGGCCGATTCCGGGCTGCTCTTGGCCGCTCTGATCGCGGTAGAAGCTGCCCAACAGCTGATACCCGCCGCACACGGCGAGGAAGGAGGCGCCGCCGGCGAAGGCATCGTGTAGGGCCGGCCCGAGCGCGGCGAGCTCGGGCGCAATCAGCGCCTGCTCGCGATCCTGGCCGCCGCCGACGTAGAACAGGTCGTGCTCTCCGGGCCGGATTTCCGCGCCCGCACCGAGCGCGCGGACGTCAACCTCATAACCCCGCCAGGCGGCGCGCCGGGTGAGTACCGCGATGTTGCCGCGGTCGGCGTAGATGTTGAGGTAGTCCGGAAACAGGTGCCCGACGACGAGCCGATTCACTGGCCAAACGCTACCCGTCAGGACTCCTTTCGTACGAGGCCTCGATCCCGAGAGGTACGCCGAACAAGGTCTCGAGCGCTTGATCACTCGGAAGGGGGAATCGCTGCACCCCTCACCCAGGCGGGGGATGTTGCGCCTCCGGCGGCCAAATACGTTCCGCGAGTTCGATCTGCGCGGCGTGTGGCGTCGTGCTCCTGCGGAATGTGGCCCCGCCGAAAGCGGGTGAGAGGAAGGATGGCAATGCTGAGGAACGGTGGAGGACCTCGTGGCCAGAGCCGCTCGAGTGCGCTCTGGGGAACGGGGAACAACGATGATTCGCGCTCCAATGCGCTCTGGGGAAAGGGTGGACGCGGCCTCGTCACGATGATGGCCGCAGTGCTCGTGCTCGGGATTCCCCTCGCGGCGAGCGCAGGCAGTAACGGTAGTAGCTCGGATCCGGGACAGCAGACGTACGTCTCGCCCGGGATGCTCGCGAAAGCGGCAAAGCATCCAAACGCCAAGATTCACGTGATCGTGACGGCAAACGCTGGCGATCTGCCGAAGAGCCAAATTCTCAACAAGACGCTCGGTCATCTCGACCGGCAGCTCAACCTCATCGACGGCATCGCACTCGACCTTCCTGCGAAGAAGCTCGCCGAGCTGTCGCAGATCCAGGGCCTGACGATCACGCCCGATGCGCCCGCTCACCCGACGGGGCTCACCTTCACGTCGAAGCAGCTGTGGGTGCCGAACACGGGCATCGACAAGCTCTGGAACGCGAAGGCCACCTCCAACCCGACCGATACGCGCACGCAGTCCGACCTGTCGGCGCCGACGATTGCGATCGTCGATTCCGGGGTCGACACCTCGCGTGTTGCCGACTTCGGCGGCCGGGTGGTGCAGTCCGTCAACCTCGCGACCCTGCCGAACAACTCACCTGGCGACGGTCGAGGTCACGGAACCTTTGTAGCCGGGATCGCAGCGGGCCAGGCTGCAGGCTACGCCGGCGCGTCGCCTCGTTCCAACATCGTCTCCCTGGACGTGATGGACGATACGGGGACGGCGCGGACCAGCGACGTGATTGCTGCGGCGCAGTGGATCCTCGCCAACAAGGACACGTACAACATCAAGGTCGCGAACTTCTCGCTCCACGCCTCGAACT
>JALYLK010000003.1 GCA_030774275.1 Actinomycetota bacterium | reverse complement strand
GGCAGCGTTGCGGGCTGGTTGCTCGCGGTCGTGCTCGCGCTCGCGCCGGCGCCGCTCTACTCGGCCTACTCCTCGCTGCCGAGCCGCCCGGGCGGCATCTCCGCGCTCACCGACCAGCAGCTCGCGGCGGGAATGATGTGGGGGCCGGGCTCGATCCCGTTCGCGATCGTCGTCTTCTGGGCGATCTACCGCTGGCTCGGTGACGACGAGCCGCGCCGGCGGCGGCGATCGGCGGCGGCGCCGCTTCGTCCCGAGACGACTAGCCGCTAAGGCTCAGGCCGGGTGCTGGAGCTGCCGCACCGTGTTCTCCACGTCGGCGGGCGAGAACGGATAGACGAAGAGGGCGCGCTCGAAGCCGCGCCGGTCGATCACGTACGCGACCTCGGTGTGGTCGACCCGATGCGTGGTGACGCCGGCGGCCCGAAAACGCCGGATCCGGACCGCGATCGCATAGGCCTGCCAGACGCGTGCCAGTTGAGCCCTGCTCCCGACGGCCCAGCGCCAGCTTGGGCCGAGCCTCCACTTGTGGGCGTCCGCGCGGAAAAAGCGAGGCTCGTCTCCCCACGGGTTGACGCTGACGGCGACCACCGCCGGACGCTGCGCGGCCGGAAATTGCTGCTCCACGCGATCGAGAGCCTTGGCCTCGAGCGGGCACAGTGTCGTGCAGACCGGGTCGATGAAGGTGAGGATCACGATCTGCCCGCGGTGTGCTCCCAGCGAGATCGGAGCGCCGGTTTGATCGCGCAGCGCGAAATCCGGAGCGCGCCGCTTGGCTGCGGGCCAGACGACGTTCGCGTGCCCGGTCACCTGCGATGCGGCTTGCGACGTTCCGCCCCGGTGGGTCAGAGCAAATCCCGCTCCGGCGCCCGCGCCAATAACGATCGCCGCGACTGCGGCGATCGTCCAGGCCCGCGCAAGGGGTTTCCGTTTCGCCATGGAAGACCGCGCCCCGACTCAGCGCTACGCCGGGCGAGGATACACCCGGTGGTCTGGATGCTTTGCGGCACCCTCGCCGCGACGCTCCTCTTCCCCGCGACCGCCCTGGCCCACGGCCGCAACACTCCGGTCGCGACGAACTTCCAGGCGAGGGTCGACCACCTCCCGGCCGGCGTCGAGGCAAAGGTCGTGGACGGCGACCGGAAGCTCTGGCTCCGCGTGCCCTCGAGCTCGACGCTGATCGTGCTCGGCTTCCAGCGTGAGCCGTACATCCGCTTCGACTCGGCCGGGGTCGAGCTGAACCTCCGTTCGCCGACCACGTACCTGAACCAGCCGCGCCTGCAGTATGCGTCTCGCGCGACGTCCGTCACCGCCCGACCGGACTGGAAACGCGCCACTCACGAGCACGGGTATTCGTGGCACGAAAACCGCTTGCACGCGCTGGAGCGGCTCGCCTACGGTGGCGACGCCCGTGTGGTCGGCCGCTGGTCAGTGCCTGTTCAGCTCGGAGGCAACGTGAGCGTGATCACCGGGACGCTGTCGTACGTCCCCGGTCCGCGCCGCTGGTTCTGGCTCCTAGCTTTGATCGCCACGGTCGCGGTCGCACTGACCGTCGCCACTCGAAGACGCGGAACGGCGGAGGTCGTCCTCTCCGTCGTTGCCCTCGCTGCGGCGCTGGTAGCCCGTCTCGGGCGGGAGCTCTACGGACGTCCCGAGGTCCCCACCGTGAGCCTCGTCGTCGCCGCCCTCAGCTGCCTGCTCGCCGTCGCGCTGCTTGGCGCGCTGCTCTCAGCACGCGGCGAGCGTCGCCAGCTCGTGGCGTTGGTGATCGGGGGCTTCGCGCTCTACCAGGGGCTTACGCTCGTCCCGGTACTGACGAGCGGCGTCGTGCTCGCCGCCCTGCCCGCGACCCTCGAGCGAGCTGCGGTCGCGACGACGCTCGCTTGCGCCGTCGCGACGCTCGCTGTCGTTCTGTTCGCCGAGGCGGCCGAGCGGGCTCGCCAGACAGCGCCGACTCCGGCGGTTACGCCGCGCGCTTGAGTTCTTCTGGCACCGCGGCTTCGACAGGCGCAGACTCTTCGGGCTTTCGACCAGCCACGACGTAAGCCGTTCGGCAGATAGCTGCCAGGCCCCCTACGACGACGATCGCGAGGATCAGATTGAAGACAGTCATTGCAGTCATTCGATGCTCCTTAGCTCGCTTGCGGAAGTCTGGGAGGAAACCAGCCGCGCCTGAGAAAACGCTCAACGCCGCCTAAGGAGTTGATGAGACTTTTCGAGCGCCTGCTCTACTTGAAGATGTTGACCGCCCGCGCGGCGACGAGCAGGACGGTGACAGCCGAGACGGCGGACTCGGACAACATCAGCATCTTCGCCCGGCGGGTGAGCGGCATCGTGTCCGTCGGGCTGAATGCGATCGAGTTCGTGAACGAGACGTAGATGTAGTCGAAGAGCTCGGGCCGCCAACTGGCCGCTTCGGGCTCTCCGCTCTCCTGTTGCGGGAACCGAAAATCCTGGGGCGGTGGATTCGGCTCGACGCGCCGGACCGGGCCGCCTTGATCGAGTCCCCAAAACCACAGCCCATAAGCGATCACGTTGGTCCCCCAGATCGTCGTTCCTTTCAGCAACAGCTGCCCGCCGCTCTTCTCGTTGCCGCTGACCAGTGACCCGATCAAGGCGATCAGGGCGAACGTGTTCTCGACGCTGATGATGGCCAGCAAGCTCAGGGCGACGTTGCGGCGATGGCCGATCCGTTCGAGCCACCTGCGCGCGCGGTCCCAGGCGAGCGCGATTAGGAGAATGGACTCGGGTACGACCGCGATTGTCCAGACCCACCATGGCAGGCCCCAGAGCTTCCAGTCGCGCAGGAAGCTGATCAGCGCGAGCGTGAGTTGGAAAAGGATCACCACGAGGACGGCAGGCGCCGCCTCCCAGCGGGACTCGGTTGTCTCCTCGGCAAGCGCGTGCTGCTCGGTTTCGGCTCCGCCCATCGGTCGGATTCTGCCCCGACCGCGGATCGGGTGGGAGACCTACGGTGCTGCTAGGGGCGCTGCGGAGGCGGGCTCGGCCGGTTTCTTCGTCGCTAAGTGGAAGTACGCCGTCGTCAGCGCAGCGGCCGCGAACGGAACAGTCAGGCTGTGCGCGACGACGGATCCGAGCCACACGTCGAGGAAGCCGGGTAGCGGGAGGAAGAGCGCCCGGATGACCGCCGAGATGACACCGACCGTGAGAAACGTCACGATCACGAGCCCGAATACGCTCCAGCCGTTGCCGCGGA
>JALYLK010000002.1 GCA_030774275.1 Actinomycetota bacterium | reverse complement strand
GCGCGCTCTGACCCCGAACCGGCAAGGTAGGTGAGATGGCAGCATCGCGAGAGGAAGTCTTCGAGCGAGTCAAGGAGTTGCTGAGCGAGCAGCTCGGCGTCGACGAGAGCGAGATTTCGGAGGAGGCCTCCTTCCAGGAAGATCTCGATGCCGATTCGCTCGATCTCGTGGAGCTGATCATGGAGCTCGAAGACCAGTTCGGGATCAAGATCTCCGACGAGGACGCGCAGAAGATCCAGACCGTCGGTCAAGCTGTCGACTACGTCTCCTCGCACCAGTAGCGCCTCTCGGCTTGACCGTCTGATCGACGGTCTACCGGAAGCGCGGCTGCAGAACGTGTTCACCCACTCGTCGTGGGCGCCCGACCGGGCGTCCTCGTACGAGCGTCTCGAGTTTCTCGGCGACAGCGTGCTCGAGCTTGCTATTGCGCGCGCTCTCTACGACGACTACCCCGATTTCTCCGAGGGCAGGCTGGCGAAGATCCGCTCGCACGTCGTCTCGCGGGCAAGCTGTGCAGTCGTTGCGCGCGACCTCGATCTGGGCGCTCGGCTGCAGGCCCGGGGACAGGAGTTGATCCCCGAGGACGAGCTCAAGCGCTTGATGAAGAACCGCAACGTGCTCGCAGCGCTGCTTGAAGCTTCGCTGGCGGCGCTCTTCCTCGAGCACGGGTTCCGGAAGATCGAGCAGGCAATCGTCGAGGCGTTTTCGGGCCGGATCGAGTACGCGCTGACCAGCCACGTCGATTTCAAGACCGAGCTGCAGGAGGCGCTTGCCCGTCGCGGTCGCTCGGTGAGCTACTCGGTGCTGAACGTCGACGGGCCGCCGCACGACCGCACTTTCACGTGTGCCGCGACCGTCGAAGGCGAGCGGGCCGGGGTCGGGCGGGGGCAGTCGAAGAAGGCAGCGGAGCAGGCCGCTGCCCAGGAAGTGCTCGCCAAGCTCGGGATCACGTAGTCAGGCAGCCGAGCCGTCCGCGCTCGTAGCTAGCGTTCGGCGCTCGTGCACCTCAGCGCGATCAAGCTGCGTGGCTTCAAGTCGTTCCCGGATCCGGTCGAGGTTCGCCTCGAGCGGGGCGTCGCCGTGGTCGTCGGACCGAACGGGTCCGGCAAGTCGAACGTCTCCGACGCACTGCTCTGGGCCTCCGGCTCGCTGTCTCCGTCCGAGCTTCGCGCAGAGAAGCCTGACGACGTCCTGTTCGCCGGGTCGGCGGGCCACTCGCCGGCTGACTGGTGCGAGGTGGAGCTGCTGTTCGACAACGCGGACGGTCAGTTCCCGGAGCTGGAGTTCAGCGAGATCGCGATTACGCGGCGGTTGCACCGTGGCGGTGAGGGCCAGTACCTCGTTAACAAGGCCGCCGTGCGGCGCACCGATCTCGTGGAGCTGCTCGCCGACGTCGGCCTCGGCGGCGGCCACAGCTCGGTGATCGGACAGGGACGCGTCGAGGAGATCCTCTCCTCGAAGCCCGAGCAGCGGCGGGCGCTGCTCGAGGAGGCGGCCGGGCTCGGCAAGTTCAAGGCACGTCGGCATCGCGCGGAGCTGAAGCTCGCGCGTGTGCAGGTGCAGGCCGAACGGGCTCGTGATCTAGATCACGAGATCCGGAAACGCCTGCGCCCCTTGGCGCTCCAGGCGACCGCCGCCGAGCGCGCGGAGAAGCTGAAGGACGAGATCGCGTCGGTCGAGGCGCGGCTCGCGGAGCTCGAGCTCGAGGAGCTCAACCGGCAGGCGGAGGAGATCGACGAACGGGGCACTGCCGCATCCCTGGCGCGAAAGGCCGCCAATGCGAAGCTCGATGAGCTTCTCGTCGAGCGCAACCGGGCCGAGGAGGACCTGGCGGATGCCGCCGGCCGGCGGGAAGAAGCGACCGCCTCGCTCTATCGCCTACGCAGTGCGGCCGACCGGGTCGAGCTGCGGCGCGAGGCGGCAGAGGCGCTGGGCGAGCGCATCCGGGCCGTGCCATTGCGGCTCCCTACCGTCGACGACGAGCGGCTGCGGACGACGCGGGAGCGACTCGCTGCAGTCGAGCGAGCGCTCGCGGAGCGCGAAGGCCTACCGCCCGCAGCACGCGCGCTCGCAGAGCAGGGGGCAAGACTCGCACTATCGGAGCTCCAGGTCGAAGCCGGCCGCGAACGGGCAGTGTCAGCAGCGCTCGGCGTGCGTGCATCGGCGCTGCTGGTGGACGACGTCCAGGCCGGGCTCAAACTGCTCGAGCAGGCGCACGCCGCCGGCCTCGGCAACCTGACCGTGCTCGTCGGCGCCCGGCCGGCGGAGCTGGTCGAGGGCTACGCCGTCGTCCCGAAGGACGAGTTGCTTCGCTCGCCGATTCCGGCTGTGACGTCTGAGGGTTTCGGCTACGACCCGGACCGCGGGGAGCTCTGGTTCGCCGGCGAGACCGCCGAGGCGGTTTGGCTCGAGCTCGAAGCGCGCCGGCGGGCGTTGGCGGCTGAGATCGATCGGCTGCGGGAGAACCCCACCGCTCCTCCGCCGGCCGCGGACCCGGCCCTCGTCTCTGCCGGCGAACGGCTCGTCCGCGCGTTGACCGGCGCTGCCGAGGCCGGCCGGAGATTCGAGGCGCAGTTGAGAGCTCGGGTTGACGCGGGCGGCTCGCGGACGGGCGATGCGGCCACCGCGTTGCGCGAGCTCGCCGCGCGGGAAGCCGAGCTGCGGCGTGGAGCCGCCGAGGCCGGCGAACGGGCGGCAGCGATCGACGTCGAGCTGGCCAGGCTCGGGGCAGAGCAGTCTGCGGCACGCCGCCGGCTGGACGAGGCGGGAGCGGTCGCCGCCGAAGGCGACGATCGCGAAGCGCTCGCCGAACGGCTTATCCGCCTCGAACGCAGACGCGAGACGCTGGGCGCCGTCAATCCGCTCGCCAAGCAGGAATACGAGGAGGAGAAGGAGCGGCTGACCGAGCTCACCACCCAGCGCGAGGACCTCGAACGGAGCCTCGCCGAGCTGGAGAAGCTGCGCAGCGAGCTGACCGAAACGGTCGAGCGCCGCTTCGAGGAGACGTTCGCGGCCGTCCAGCAGCATTTCGCCGATGTCGCCGAAACGCTTTTCCCCGGAGGTGAGGGCCGCCTACGGCTGAGCGAGCCAGACGAGGACGGCGCCGACGACGGCAGCGAGCCCGGCGTCGAGATCGAGCTCCGCCCGGTTGGCAAGCGCGTCACCAAGCTCTCGCTCCTCTCCGGTGGCGAGAAGGCGCTCGGCGCGATCTCGTTCCTGTTTGCTCTGTTCCTCGCCCGGCCGTGTCCGTTCTATCTCCTGGACGAGGTCGAGGCCGCGCTCGACGACACGAACATCGGCCGCTTCGTCGAGTTGCTTCGCCGCTACGCCGATCGGGCGCAGTTCATCGTGATCACGCA
>JALYLK010000001.1 GCA_030774275.1 Actinomycetota bacterium | reverse complement strand
CGCGGAGGTGTTCGGCTGCAGCGACTTGCCGAGCTGCTCGAGCTGGTCGTTCTTGAAGCCGGAATCCCGCAGCTTCGAGACGAGGGCGCCGATCGAACCGCCGGCCAGGATCCCGATCGGCCCGCCGATGATGCCGATCGCACCGCCGAGTAGCGCGCCGCGCCCGGCGCCCCAGTCCTTCGACTCGATGAACTTCGCCTTGCCGTCCGGCCGGACGAAGAGGACGGCGGTGTTGCCGATCTTGTCGCGCATAGAGCCTCCGAGCGCACCGGCGGCGCGCGAGCCACCGTCGGGAGTGGTGAAGCTGGCGGCCAGGATCTTGCGGGCTGATTCCTGCTGCATCGTGTCTCCTCGGTCAGTGGACAGCTATCGATGCGACTCTACCTCCGCGGCAGGAACCTTCACCGTGGCTTTTACGCGTCGGCTAACCGCAGCCGTCGAGCTGGCCGAAAACGAAGGGCCAGCGCTTTGTAGGCCCTGAGCGGACGCTCCGGCCGCTTGAACTCGTCCACTCGTCCTGCCAACAATGCGAGTTTGAAAGCCGGGGCCATTGCGGCGCCGTTCCTCTCCCCACCGCGTTGGCGTTTGGCCAGCCGCAAGGGCCAAGCGCCGACCCCGGCTTTGAAAGAAATCATCGCGTCCTGGTCAGCACAGCCGCTTCCCCCACAAGTCTGATGTTGCCCGAACGTTTGGGGGGTGCGGTCGTTTGGGTGAACTAGCCCTAATTGAGAACGCCGAGCTCGTCCAGCGAGCTGCGCAGCTCCGCAGCGTCACGGTAGACGCGAAAGGCACCCGCGCTGGTCAGTTCGTCCTCGCCGTAGCCGCCGCTCAGCAGGCCGACGCTGAGCATGCCGGCGCGGCGGGCAGCGAGTAGGTCCCAGACCGCATCGCCGACCACGTAGCAATCGACGGGCGAGACGCCGATCCGCTCGGCGCAGGTGAGAAAGAGATCCGGCTCCGGTTTCGCCCGGTCGACGTGGCCGCGCTCGACGACCACCGTCTCCTCGCCAACACCGAGCGCGTCGAGCGAGGCGTCGATCTCCGGCCGGCGTCCGGATGTGGCTATCCCGTACGGGATCCGTTCGGCTCGTAGCTCGGCCAGCAGCTCGACAGCCCCGGGGAGCGGCCGCCGCTCCGGCAGCAGCTCGCGGTAGAGCTCGCCGTGGCGGTTCTGGATGGCGGCCGTCTCCTCCCCCGACAGGGGGCGGCCGATCTCGCGGGCCGCGGCGCGCGCGAAGAGGCCGCCGCTCATCCCCACCCGGCGGTGAATCCGCCAGCCGTCGATCGGCAGCGCTACCTCGGCGAAGGCGCGCTGCCAGGCGAACACGTGTGCATAGACGGTGTCGACGAGCGTGCCGTCGAGATCGAAGATGAGCGCCCGCTGAGCCCGTGGCAAGCCGAAGACGTTATCGGAGGTCGCGCTCGCCGAGCTGCGTGCAAACAGCGGGACACAGTTCGACGCGTGGGTCGTCGAGGCCCCTCGAGGCGGCCCTCGGCGGCAGCTCTTCCTGAGCTAGGCGCCGAGCTCGTGCAGCAGCGGTGCTGTATCGAGCGGCTGGTAGCCGAGCCGAGCGGCGACTTCTTCGCTCGACGGCCGCGTCCCCTCGGCAAAGAACGCCCGCAGGCGATCGCCCGTCTCGGCGTTCCGCCACCAGTCCTCGCCGATCTCGCGAACGAGATAGTGGCGGAGCTGGGCCGAGCGGATCCAGGCCCGCAGGTAATCGGCCGAGTAGAAGCCTCCGTCCATGTCAGCGAGGTACGCGTCAGCGCGGTACCTGGCGCCGGTCGCCTCTGTCAGACGCTCGGAGTAGCCCTCCGGGCCGCCCCCTCCCTCCTCGCCGAACCGCGACCAGAAGTCGAGCTCGAACTGGAGCTTCGCCGTATAGCGGCGGAAGAGCAGGGCCTCGAGGAAGGTCGTCGCTTCGGCATTCACCGCCGCCTCCTCGTCCGAGAGCCCGAAGTAATGCCTATGCCATTCAGGCTCTCGCGTGACCGCCTCGAAGATGTACGAGTAGATCTCGGTCAACGCATGGTCGCGCGAGAGGTTGCGGAAGGTGTACGGGAGAGTCGGATCGCAACCTGCGTAGTGGAGCGCGTGACCTGCCTCGTGCAGGAACGCCTGGTAATCGTGGAGCCCGCCCTGGGCACGCGTGATCAGGTGCACGACGGCGGGCGGGTCCGCCGGAATCACGCAGGCACGCGGTGATTTCTGTGGCCGGTCGTCCAGGTCGAGGCGGATGTTCGGCTGTGCCGCGAGATCGAAGCCGAGCTGCTTGATCGTGTCCAGGCATACCTCGACCGCGCGGTCTTTCGTGTACGTCGACTCGAGCGGCGAGAGCCGGCGCAGGTAGGCAACGTGGTACGAGGACGGGACCTGCTCCCGTTCCGGCCCGAGCAGCCGTTCGAACCAGCGGTCCCTTAACAGGACGTAGGCGTCCGTGGAGCGCTCGCTCGTCTGCGCCAGCGCAGCCTCGAGCTCGCCTAGCGAGACACCCTTTTCTTCTTCGTTTCGCGCGACCGCATCAGGCTGGCCCGAAATCTCGGCCTCGAGCTCCTCGCCCGCGCGGAGCACTTCCAGGCGCTCTGCATTGAACTCGGCCGAACGTTCGGCGGTCAGCTTGCCGAGCGCTTCGCGGTCTTCGTAATCAGGGAGGACGGCGAGATTCGCCTGCGCCGAGCGGAGTGGCAGTTCCTCGCCTTTGAACTCAAGTCGTGCAGCGAGGATCGCGTTTTCGAGCGCGTCCTCGCGCTCAGCCATCTCCGCCGAGACGACTCCTGCCTCGCAGGTCTTCCGAAGGCGGTACAGGCGCTCGCGGTCGTCACCTCGAGGTGCGTCTTCTTCGGCCGAGCGCAGCGCATCGAGCTGCTCGCGGCTGAAGAGATCGCGATAGCGAGCGATGATTTCCGCCCGCTCAGAAATCTCCTTTTCGCCGACCCGCACCGCCCGACCCTCTTCCGAGCGGTCGTAGAGGTAGCGCCGAAGCTCAGACTCGTACTCGGCCGGGGTGCGAACTGCGGTAACGCTCATGGGCGGTGCAATCTAGCGAACCGCTACTGCGAGCCGACCAACGGTCTCGGAGAGCTCGGCGATGGTGAACGGCTTCTTGAGGACGGCGTCGACCGCGGCCGCGCGCCGCTCGTCTATCTGGAAGCTCCCCGTGAAGAGCGCCACCCGCTCGGCGCCAAGATCGCCCAGAACACTGAAACCGTCGCCCGAGCCGACGTGGACGTCGAGCAAGACGACGTCGACCTCCTCGTCGCGGAGCAGTTGCTGTGCCGTCTCGACCGTCGGCGCTTCCAGCACGTGATAGCCCTCGAGCTCCAGATTGATGCGGCACAGCATGCGCAGACTGTCGTCGTCGTCGACGACGAGCACAGTGTGTCCGGCTCCCCCCATCTGCCTGGGGCACTGTAGCGCTAAGATCGCGCTGTGAGACCGGGCGTCGCGAGTGGGCAGCGCGAGGGGTACGTAGCAGCGCTTACCGGTTTGTGGAGGCGCCTTAGCTGGGCGCTCACGGAGCTCGAGTCGATCGCCTCCGATCCGAGTGAGCTTTTCGACGAGGAAGCCGTACTCGAGCGGCTGCCCCCACTCCAATATGCCCTTCACGCTGCGAGCGAGCTCGCGCTCGGTCTTCGGCCTCCGGCCGGAGCCGAAGCGGCGCATGCCGAGCTCGCCGATGCCCTGGCTGGAGCGCGGGACGCAACAGCCGAGGTTGCCGAGGTGCTCGAGCTAGGTGGCGCCGGCGTCGCAGAGACTCTCCTGCCGGAGTGGCGCGGAGCGCTCTTCCGAGTCCGGCTCGCACGTCTCCGGGTCGCGACGCCAAAACCGCTGCCTGCGGAGCCGGCGGTCGCGGCCGAATCGCCTGGCCACGGCGACGCACTCGCCGCGACGGTGCTCGCGGTCAGCGGTGCCGGGGTCTTCGCCGCTGGAGCAACACTCGGGCTCTGGCCGGTCTGGGCGCTGGGACTGGCTCTCTTCGCGAGCGGCGTGCTCGTCTACTCGCCACGCCCGTAACCGGTCTGCGCCTCCGCGCGTTTATCACTCAGAACCGGTAAACGTCGATCTGCGGACCGGCCCTTCGCTAGCAAAGTGCTGCTGCCTCGTCCCTCAACACAATTTCGCCGGCGCGCCTGGCTCGAGTTTCAGCGCACGCTTGACCCCTTCGCGCCCCCGACGCCCCTCCCGGGAGCGCTGATCCGCGCGATCGACTCCTCCTTTCCGAGCAACTCCAGGCTCTCAAAGAGGCCCGGGGAGATCGTCGATCCGGTCAAAGCGCGGCGAATGGGCTGGAACGCCTGACGAGGCTTGAGCTCCAGCCGCTCGGCCAGGTCTCGTAGCGCTACCTCGATCGTCGCCGCCTCGAAGGGATCGACCTCCGCCAGGACCTCGGCTGCGGCCGGGAGAACGGCACCGTCCTCGAGCGGCTCCTCGAGCGACACCGGCTCGAAAAAGAAGCGAGCGAAGCTCGGAAACTCGCCCAGCGTCGCGATCTTCTCCTGGACGAGCGGCGCCGTCTTGCGAATCAGCTCCTCGTCCCACTCATAGCCCTGCTCGCGCAGGTAGGCGACAAGACGGTCGGCATACTCGTCCGGCGGTAGCGCCCGCAGGTAGACGCCGTTCAGATGGGTCAGCTTCTCGTAGTCGAACGTCGCCGCGCTCTTGCCAACGCGCTCGAGCGAGAAACGCTCGATCAGCTCCTCGCGGCTCATCAGCTCGGTGTGGTCGTCGTAGCTCCAGCCAAGCAGCGCGAGATAGTTGACGAGGGCCTCGGGAATGAATCCCTGGTTGCGGAACTCCTCGACGGTGATCGCCCCGTGCCGCTTCGAGAGCTTCTTGCCGTCCGGGCCATTCAGCAGGGCGACATGCGCGTACTCCGGCAGCCCCGCGCCGAGCGCCGTGAGGATCTGGAGCTGCTTGGGCGTGTTCGACACGTGATCCTGGCCGCGGATCACGTGCGTGATCCCGTCGAGCATGTCTTCCAGCGGTGAGACGAAGTTGTAGGTGGGCCGCCCGTCCGAGCGGACGATGACCACGTCCTCGAGCTTCTCGTTCGGATACTCGATCGGACCGAGGATGAGGTCGTTCCAGGTCGTGGTGCCCTCGTCGGGCATGCGAAAGCGAATCGCACCCTCGTCCATGTAGGCCCTGTCCTGCTGGACAAGCCGGTTGGCAACGGCCTGCGCCTCCTCCATTCGGTCGAGCTGGAACGTCACGTCTCCGTCCCAGTCCAGGCCGAGCCAGCGCATCGAGTCCTGGATCTGGTCGACCGCCTCCTCGACCTCGCGGCTCGTGTCGGTGTTCTCGATCCGCAGCCGGAACTCGCCGCCTTCATGGCGGGCGAACAGCCAGTTGAAGAGCGCCGTGTGGACGCTGCCGATGTGCAGGAAGCCTGTCGGGCTCGGCGCAAAGCGGACTCTGACGGCCACGTGAGTAGCGTACTGCCGTAGCCGAGCGGCCCTGCGCTAGCGTCCACCGCGTGCAGCTCGGCGCCCACGTTTCGACCTCCGGCGGCATCAACACGGCGATCGACCGCATCGAAGAGATGGGCGGCGACTGCGTCCAGATCTTCACGCAGAGCCCACGCACCTGGCGACCGACGAACCACGACCCAGCCAACTTCAAGCGCTTCAAGGAACGCCGCGCCGAGGCGGGAATCGGGGGCGTCCTCTGTCACGCCCTCTACCTGATCAACCTCGCCAGCCCGAAGGACGAGCTCTACGAGAAATCCGTCGCCGCGCTCGAGAACACGATGGACGTAGCCGGTGCGATCGAGGCCGACGGCGTGGTCTTCCACGTGGGGTCCCACCAGGGCGCCGGTTTCGAGGTCGCGCTCGAGCGAGTGGTGCCGGCGCTCCGCAAGGCACTCGAGCGCAGCTCGGACGTCACCTGGCTACTGATCGAGAACACGGCCGGCGCCGGAGACACGATCGGCCGCTCGATGGAAGAGCTCGCGGCGCTCTATACGGCGCTCGACGGGCACGAGCGGCTCGGGATCTGCCTCGATTCGTGCCATCTCTACGCCTCCGGCTACGACGTGACCGACCGCAAGCAGCTCGATCGCGTCCTCGCTCAGCTCGACAAGCTGATCGGACTCGACCGATTGCGCGCGTTGCACGCGAACGACTCGAAGGCGCCGCTCGGCTCGAACCGCGACCGCCACGACAACATCGGCGAAGGCTTGCTCGGCGAGGATCTCGGCGTCTTCCTGGCACATCCGAAGCTCCAGGGGCTGCCTGCGTTCCTGGAGGTTCCCGGAACGGACGGGCACGGCCCTGACGCGGAGCAGGTCCGGAAACTGAAAGAACTACATGCCCGCGCTACGAAGAAGCAGCGGGGCGGATCTGCGCGAAAACCCGGAACGTCGGTTCCCCGACCGGGAGTTCGTAGAACTCGGGGTTGAGGCAGCCGACGTCCTCGGTGCGGCTGTCGTAGCAGCTCTCGACCTCGACGCGACACATCGGCAGCGGCTTGCGCGTCGCCTTGACGGCGCCGAACTCACCGCTCGCCT